>CAYYSH010000030.1:0-15289 GCA_964474265.1 uncultured Anaerolineales bacterium | reverse complement strand
GCGGCTGGCCGGCGTGAAATCCACTCCGTCCATATACATCGTTGCCGGCGTTGCTTTGTCAGGACTGGGCTGAATGATATTGCGATCAATCGTCCGGGCATACCAGCCGTAACCTACAAGGATGCCCAGAGCAGCCAAGATCAACACAATAATCGCGTTCATGGTTCTCACTCCTTTGCACGAGAAGAGTCAACATCGCTGTCGAACTCGGAACCCCAATCTTGGCTACTTTCAGATGTACGTTCTCTGGAACCTCCTTTCTCTACTCCTGCGTGCCCCGCGTTTCCGTCACGGCCCGGTCACCGCGACCGATCGTCGCTAAAGGTACGCCCTGTCTGTAAAGGTGCCGGTCGCTTATGTAATTTAATTGTAGCACCGTTTCAGGCGAGTGTCAACATCTTTGCATGACTTTTCCCTGTCGAGTGCGGTACGGCTTAACTGGGTCCAGGATATCAGGGGCTCAGGGAGAGGTCAGATCGCTGGAAGATTCGGGGTTGGGGAGGTGGGCGGTAACGCGGGTGCCCCGGCCGGCCTCGGATTCCAGGACCAGGCGGCCTCCCACCAGCGCCGCCCGTTCTTGCATGCCCAACAGCCCGAAGTGGCCGCGGCGTGCCAGACCTTCTGGTCGTTCAGGCACATCAAACCCCACCCCGTCGTCGGCAATGGTCAGTACCACCTCGTGACCGGCGAAGTGGAGCTTCACCTCCACCTGCGTGGCCTGGGCATGTTGAACGACGTTGGTGAGAGCTTCCTGGGCAATGCGAAAGATCGTCAGCTCTATCTCCTCCGGCAGCCGGCGGGATGATCCGGAGACCTGGAACTGGCCGGCAATGCCTGCCTTCTCTCCCACATCCTGTACCAGCATCTCCAGCGCGGGCAGCAGCCCCAGGTCTTCCAGATAGATGGGGCGCAGCGCGCGCGTGAAGCGCCGTACATCGGTGATCGTCTCGCCAACCAGGGCCCTCAGTTCGTCCAGGCGCTCGGCGGCGGCCTGCGGGTCGTACTCCAAAGCACGCCGTGCCATCTCGATGCGGTGTCCCAGCGCGATCAGGTCCTGCACGGTGTCGTCGTGGAGCTCGCGTGCCAGCCGTTTGCGCTCCTCCTCCTGCCCACGGGTGATGGCGCCGATGTAGTCGCGCATACCCTGCCGATAGGCTTGAATCTGCTGGGCCAGGTGATTCAGTGTTCGCCGCAGGTCTTCGATCTCTTGCGTCCCACCAACAGGCGTCTTAACGGCCTCAAACTCTCCCCACGCCAACCGGGCTGCCTGACGATCCAACTGCTGCAACGGGTGTGCGATGGACCGGAGGCCGAAGATGATGCTGATCAAGGCCGCCACAGCCGCCAGGGCGAGTATCAGCGGGACTACCAACGAGAAGCGCATCATCGGGCCGACAACAACATCCCATGGCTCCTGGATGATCAGTCCCCAGCCGGCGGGCGGGATCGGCGCGTAGCCGATGACCATGTCCGTCCCGTCGATGGCAGCGATGGTCGCGCCGGCCTCACCTGCCAGAACAGCGTCCACGCCGGGTTGCCCAGACAGAGAATCGGGCGTCGGACTCGTCCCGGATGCCACCAGCACCCGTCCCTGCCCGTCGATCAAAAAGGCTCCCCCTTCCCCCGCCGGCGCGAGATCGGCCACTAACTGCTCCAAATTGCGGCGTTCCTCTTGATCCATCCCATGGATCCCGTTGGTGAGGGCTCCGCGCTTCTCAATCGTAATACGCAAGCGGTCGGACAGATAGTCGGCGGCCGTGCGAGCCAGGCGCGCGTCGCGGGTCAGGACCAGATCTTGCATGGCTCGCTGATGTCCTACCACACCCGCGCCGGCCATCAGGATGAGGATGATGATGGCCGGTACGGTAGTCCACAACAGGAGCTGGATGGGCATCCCGCGCAGCCAGCTTCGCGCCCTTCGCTTAGACATTCGTCAGCCTGATCCTTCGATACCTGTCTCCGCAAACACGAAGCACTGCTCAAGAAGATGCCTGCCGCAAAGCCCGGGCTGGGTAGAAAGCCTGACCGATCAGTCAGCTACCTCGTTCAGGGTCAACCAACCCAACTTCACCGCACGCAACACCGCCTCGGTACGGGTGCTCACCCCGAGCTTTTCGTAGACGTTAGCCAGATGGCCCTGCACCGTCCGATCGCTGATCCCTAGCTCGGCACCGATGGCCTGATTCGTCATCCCTCGCGCCGCCAGGCGGAGCACTTCCAGTTCCCGGTCGGTGAGTCCCTCGACAATTTCCTCGCTGGCCGGCGTGGGATGGCCGCTGGCCAGACGCTGTACCACCTTGCGCGCGATAGCCGGATCCAGGGCCGAATCGCCCCCGTAGACGGTCCGTACGGCCTCCACTAACTCGTCGGCGCTGGCCGTCTTCAGCACGTAGCCGCTGGCGCCGGCCTGGACCAGGGCGAAGACATAGGGGTCGTCGTCGTAAGCAGTGAGAATGAGCACTCGTACGTCGGGGAAGCGGGCCTTGATGCGACGGGTGGCCTCGATGCCGCTCATCTCCGGCATCTGAATGTCCAGAACGGCCACGTCCGGTTGATGTTCCTCGACGGCTGCCAGCGCCTCCCGCCCGTTGACCGCCTCGGCCACAACGGTGATGTCCGGCGCTTCTTCCAGGAACTCGCGAATGCCCTTGCGCACCACAGCGTGGTCATCGGCCAATACCACACGAATACGATCCTCTGCACTCATCTGACCGAAGCTCCCCTCATATGCCAGGCCGGGCGTGGATCAGCTTGACGAGGTCCCCCCGCAGATTCTCGACCTCCACCAGTTCCAGGCCGGCACGCTGTGCGTTCTGCACCGTGCGGCGGTTGATGTTTGCTCCGGTGATGCGGACCACCAGGGGGTTGAGGGCATCCATGAGGGAGCCGATGATGGGTTTGTCCACTCGCACGTGCTCTAGCAGCCAGATGTCGCCCCTAGGCCGGGTCACCCGGCCTACCTCACGCAGCGCCTGCACCGGATCGGGCACCGAGCAGAAGACGAAGGTGGCCACCACAGCATCGAAGCTGGTGTCGGGAAACGCCAGGTGTTGTGCATCCATGTGACGCAGATCGACGTCCAGGCCCAGAGACTTCGCCCGGCGGTGAGCCAGGGCCAGCATACGCTCGCTCAGGTCGATGGCTGTCACCTCAGCACCAGGCGGGTAGAATGGCATGTTCTTACCAGTGCCGACGCCGACTTCCAGCACGCGGCCTGCCGGCACACGAGACCAGAGGTGTTGACGCCACTTTTGGAAGACAGAGCGCTCGGTGAACCACTCCATGGCGTCATAGAAGGGCGCGATGCGGTCATAGCGCAGTTTGGTGGTAGTCGTTTCTTGATCCAGGTTAAGAGTTGCAGACATGGGTCACTCCAACATCCAGCACGCGGCCGGCAAACAAGGATCCAATCCGTAGCTTACGTGTGTTCAATTACAGGAGTTACGCAGTGAGATTGTTCGTCCTGCCAACCCATGTCATTCTGAGGCGCGTAGCGCCGAAGAATCTCTGATTTGCACTGGTGAAGCGAGATTCTTCGCGCCTGACGGCGCTCAGAATGACATGTCTTAGGCGTCTCGGTCTTGACCGCGTAACTCCTGTCAATTATACACCTGCCATATCATCCAGACCAACATGATGATACCCAATGACGTCCTTAGCAGGATGGGGTGACTGCCGGCCTGTTGCCAGACGGTGTGCCAGCACGTCCGTTCAATCCCCTATCCTTGCTTCGATTCACACGATAGACATTATGGCACGTTCTGGCTGGACGCAACAGGGCCATTTGGCGGGGTACCGACCCCGCCAAATGGCCTGGCTCTAGAAGAACCGACCCTGGCAGGGCGGAGCCGGCGCGCAGGCACCACCGGTTGACACCGCACCTGAGACAGACTACAATTTGCCTTGACCAACGTCCCCGCAGATACCTCAGAAACCGGTTGGTGTGAAACTCACAGTTTGGGGTCCTTTGTGGCTGTTCGCCTGCCGTCACAACACCGTCAACTTCGACGGTAACGGCCTGGATTTGGCAATCCAGTCCCAGAAGGCACGTTCAACGGTTGATGATGCGAAGGAGATCATTTTTCTGCGGACTCGTTGGAATTCTTCTTCTCGTTTTGCTCACCGAGCTGGCCTGTGGCGAATGGCTGGCAAGAGAAGAACCGCCGCCCCCGCAGGTTCGAGCGTCTGCTGAACCTACAACGCCGGCCAATCTCATCACCCTGTTCATGAGTGGTGATGTCATGATCGGTCGCGGCGTGGATCAAATCTTGCCGCATCCCGGCGATCCCCTTCTGTACGAGTCGTACATGAAAAGTGCCCGCGGGTATGTGGAGTTGGCCGAGCGGGCTCACGGTCCCATTGCCCGGCCTGTCAGTTTTGCTTACATCTGGGGAGATGCGTTGGAAGAGTGGGAGCGCGTGGCTCCGGATGTGAAGATCGTTAACCTGGAGACCAGCGTCACCACCAACGATGAGCCATGGCCGGGGAAAGGGATCCACTATCGCGTGAATCCGGCGAATATCCCTTCTCTGAAGGCAGCCCGAATCGACTTCTGTGCTCTAGCGAACAATCACGTGCTCGACTGGGGATACGTTGGCCTCGCGGAGACGCTGGAAACGCTGAAGCAAGCCGGCATCGCGTATGCAGGAGCGGGCCAGAACCTGGAGGCAGCGGAAGCGCCGGCCGTGATCGACGTCGCGGGCAAAGGCAGGGTAATCATCTTCTCGTACGGCGTGGTCACCAGCGGAATCCCTCTCAGTTGGGCCGCCTCGGAAGACAGGCCGGGTGTCAACCTGTTGATCGACCTGTCTGATGAAGCCGTGCAACGCATTCGAGAGAACGTGGCGGCTGTGGAACAGCCTGGGGACATCATTGTGATCTCCATCCACTGGGGCAGCAATTGGGGATATGCCATCCCGCCTGAGCAGAGGGCGTTCGCTCACCGGCTGATTGACGAGGCCGGCGTTGACGTCATCCATGGACACTCATCGCATCACGTGAAGGGGATAGAAGTATACAAGGACAGGTTGATCATCTACGGTGCGGGGGACTTCATCGACGACTACGAAGGCATCTCAGGCTATGAGCAATTCAGAAGTGACCTGGTGTTGATGTATTTTGCCGGCGTGGATCCAACCACGGGCAAGCTCATTCGCCTGCAGATGACGCCCATGCAGATCAAACACTTCAGGCTAAACCGGGCGACGAGGAGAGATGCCTTGTGGCTGAAAGAGGTCCTGGATCACGAAGGCGAGGCATTGGGGACGGGCGTGGAAATAGGTGAGAATAACATGTTAACATTGACATGGGATCGGTGACAATCTCCGCCGTAACTCCGGGCGCGATTCTGTGTTGTAATGGGTTGTAGTCAAGAAGATAATCTGACAATGGGTGTTGGAGAGAAAGCACTCAGTGAGCGGTAGCAGTAATCGGATTCAATTTCTGGCTGCCGGCAACCGCTCACTGATACTGACATGTCTACGGCACCCGTTTTCTGTGTAAGGGGGTGTAGCATGAGATATGCGCACATTGTGGGATGGGGTAAATACGTCCCAGAAAACGTTGTAACAAATGAGGACCTGGCGCGCTTCGTCGATACGTCAGATGAGTGGATTCGCACGCGTACCGGAATCACCGAACGTCGTATTGCTGAAAAGACCGAGGCAACCTCTGACATGGCGATTAAAGCGGCGCGTGCGGCTCTGGAGGTCGCCAACTTTGATCCGGCGCAGCTTGATCTGATCATCGTTTCAACCTGCACCCCCGATCACCCTCTGCCGTCGACAGCATGCCTGGTTCAGACGGCCCTGGGGGCCAGTCAGGCTGCTGCATTTGACCTGAATGCTGCGTGCTCGGGTTTCATCTACGGTCTAAACGTGGCTACGAGCATGATTCGCGGTGGCGGTTACGACAATATTCTCCTCATCGGGGCTGAGATGTTGACACGCTGGTTGGACTGGGAAGATCGAGCCACCTGTGTGCTGTTTGGTGATGGGGCCGGCGCCTTTCTCTTGCAGGCCAGTGATCAGCCAGGAGGCATCATGTCTTTCGCGCTGGGTGCCGATGGATCAGGGGCTGATTTACTCATTGTTCCAGGTGGTGGGACGCGTAACCCGCCCAGTTGGGACTCCACGCGAAATGGCATGTGCACCCTCAAGATGGAAGGGCGTGAGGTCTTTCGCTTCGCCACCAGGGTCATGGGACGGGTAGCGAAGGAGGCGGTTGAGCGGGCCGGCCTGGAGATTGACGACATCGAGTTGTTCATACCTCATCAGGCTAATCTCCGGATCATCAAGCGCGCAGCCCGGTACCTGGATTTGCCCATGGAGAGAGTTTTTGTCAATGTCAACCGTTACGGCAACACGTCATCTGCTTCGGTGCCCATCGCTGTGTGCGAAGCGGTTGATGAGGGCCGGCTGCGCCCGGGTGATCATGTGGTGCTGGTTGGATTCGGGGCCGGCCTCACCTGGGGTGCCGCCGTCGTTCAGTGGGCGTTCGAGCCGCAAGAGTGGCCGGTGTGGCGTCGGTCTCTGCAGTGGACGCGGTACCGTCTGGCCGGCGCCAAGGCATTGATCAACCGTACAGAGCGAAAACTCGGGGTTCTGGAAGAACGTCTACTCCGACGCAATGGTTATGGCAACGGTCATCACAACGGCAGCAACGGCAGGCCCAAGACCGGGTAACAAATACCTTGCTCTAGAGCCAGGAGAAAAGAGCGGGCATTGGGAGTAACATCTCCCGGTGCCCGCTTTCGGTTTCGCGTGTTTCGAAGTCTATTGAAAAATGCTGGTGAGCCGTCGAAACTCGGGTGGCAGGAGGGTCATAATCACTGGTGCGTAGCGGTGTACCCAGGAAGCAATGATCGAACCTTGTATCAGTTCCTCCGTGTTGAGTACGGGGAACCGCGCGAACACGATTAGAAAGATTTCAATGACGACGAAGCCTTTCAACACGCCGAATACCAGACCTCCCAGCCGGTCCAACCATCCGAGCATGATCCAGTGCACTGTCTCCTGAATCAGCCGGCCCAGGTAGCTAACGCTAAACCAAATCGCCAGCATCACCGCCAGAAACGTAACCGCGTTCGCCATGTTGCTTGGCGCTGGTCCGAATAACATACGCGCTACCGGACGGTAAAGTTGGCCCGTCGCAAGAATTCCCACAGCCAAGCCGGCCAGAGTGAACCCCTCACGAATCAGGCCCGTTTCCCAGCTCGACCTCACGGCCCACAGCAAAATGACCACGAAGATAAGATCAAGCCAATTCATCATAAACCCTTTGCTCTAAAACTAGCGAAGCTGTGCCTCAAACCGACAAGTCGAACTCTCACCGGAGAGCACGCAGAGGCTGCGAGAAAAACTGGAAAAGCTCTGCGCTCTCAGCGTTCTCTGCGGTAGCATCTGGCCTCATTTCTCAAAGATACAGCTAAAGACGTCTAGAACCGGTGCCAGGGGACAACGTCGGTGAACAGATGTGGTAGAAAATCCTCCTTCAGTAGACGAAGTGTCTCGGCCTCGTCTGTCTGGATCGGCGCGCTGACGCGTATCGACACCACACCGTCTGCCGGGTCCCGGCCCGGATTATCCCACAGATAAAAGTACAAAACAATCAGTTCGTTTGGTCCATTCGCCGCGAAGCCACGCTGTGCGTAAATCTTGCCATTGCCAATCGTAATGAAGTCGAGCTCTTGCTGCATCATGGCCCAGCCGGACAACGGATAACAGGTGGCCGGCGTATGCTCAAACAAGCGGAAGCTCTTCGGGCCCCGACTTCCGAAGACACTCAACCATACGATGTCCCCCCCGTCATTTCGGTATTCCCGCTGGAAAGCCAGCTCTGGATTGTCAAACCACTGCGCGATTTCAGGTCCCAGCGGGAGAGGCCGGCCATGCCATGGCCCCAAATCCATTGGCAAGCTATCGGGCAGGTCGTTTAGACGCAAAGAATATGGACTGATCACCGCCCGCTCATTGTCGGTGATGCGGTACCAACCCTCGGTGTCGACGAAGTACACCTCTCCTGCCCCGCCCGTACCCGGCGAGTCCGCTACAATCTGGGCCGGTGTCGAACCTGACGTCAGGCGACGTACGGCAAATGACGCTGCTAACGCCACGACGAGTACACAAACGACCAGGCCGTACCGGATCACGGCATGAGAGAAACGGGCAGAGGAAACAGGCGAGCGGAAATACAAATCTGGAGGTCGCTGCTCCCTTCCCCATGCTCCGCGCCCCACTTGCCATCCTCGCTCTTCCATGCCCGGTCTTCCTCGTGGTCTCCGTCAAATGTCTGTTCGGATGGCATGACATCGAACGGTGCGGCTGGTTAGCAGCAGCAAGCCAACGGCAACAAGAAACAACGTCGGGCTTGAAAGCGTGTGGTAATACCGCAGGCCGGCATCTGTTCCAAGATTCGCCGCGACGAAGAAGAGGGAAGACACCCGCACCAGATTGGCGGCCATAGCGATGGGTAACGCAGCCACGAGCAGCACGACCTTGCCCCACCACGGTCCTCGAACGATGTAGATGAACAACACGGTCAGAGTAAGCAACGCCACGATAGAGCGCAGACCACTACATGGAGCTCCAACCGTGAAGGCCGCCGATGCCAGCCGAACCTGTGAACCGATGGCCGTCGCAGCAACCCCTAAAGGGCGGATGAACATCACAGCGTACCTGGCTACGAATGCCTCTAGCGGTGGGCTGAAGCGCTCCACAAAAGGGAGAGGGATCATGGTACTGAGAAACGCCAGCGGAAAAGCCCATCGTTTCACGGCCTGACACCCCACAAACGTTAAGATCAGGCCGACGATTACCACCATCAGGCCGGCGGCCGATACCAGATGCAATCGCCAAGGCACGGAGATGATATGTAGAGCCACACCCAGGATGACGATGCCCAGGCCGGCATTCCACGGCTGTACTGGCACATTGCGTCGCCGCCAGATCAGATAGCCGGCGATCACCGGAACCAGGAAGCCGTGCGAATAGTACGGATTCCCCAGCCACGACTGGATGAGCCACTTCATGGTTGGCAGAAAGATGATGCCTGCCAGTGCGACGACTGTCAGGATGGCAAGAGCGCGTTGCTGATTTCTGTCCATCTTCACATCAAGAGTCTGGCGTCTTGTCTGACCGTTTGGGTGTGCGGTTTTCCTTATTCTACCTGACTGTCAGGGCTTGTCAAGGCACGCAATTGATCGCTATGGATCTAGAATCAGATCATAGCAGCCCACCGTCGGTGGGTTTGAGCCGACATTCTTCACCTTCACGTAGTAGGTATTGCCGGCCTGGAGTTCCACTTCTTGCCGGCCCCTTCCGTAGCTCAGCAACTCCAGCGGTTGTCGTGGGTCACCTGTCGCGAGGAAGACCTCCGCGTACACTACCACGCGATGGCTCGTGTTTTCGGGCCAGATCCAGTGCGTACCCGTCCATTCGACGACCCACTCATACCAATCAACGTCACTTCCCTGTTGCCCCGGTGCCGCACTGGGGTCCCAGAAAGTGCGGTTTTCCCAGCGGCCATACCCGTATGGCGTGGCACTCTCCCACTGGTTGTTGGCCGGCTCGTCCGCGTCCGGGCGATTGTACCCGCAGGGTAGGTGATCATGCCGGACCAGGGGAAGGTAGGCCGCCTCCGGCCCTCTGCGACAAGGCGGATAGGCGCACGGTGTGTTGGTGGGCGTTGGCCGGATGGGTGTAGCGGTTGGGGTGTTGGTTGGGCCGGCTGGCGTCGGCGTCATTGTAATTGTGGGCGGAATGGTAGGCGTAGCGGTAGCGGTCGGTGTAGAAGTGGGCGTAAATGTTGCTGTCAAAACCACCGTCGGCGAGGAGGTGGACGTTGGTGTGACTGTGGGCGTGTGTGTAGATGTCGCCGTGCTCGTGGGTGTGGGAGTCGGCTGCACCTGCGGGCCGATACGTTGGCCATAAGTATCTCGCCCGCCAAGGAACAGATTCCGTGAATCTTCCCACACCACCATGAACTCACCAACCAGCGTATTATAGGCCAACTGTGCTCGCCGCTGTGTACCGATCTCCAGAGCGATCTCGAACTCGTTGCCTACCTGGACTCCAGCGCCATTCAGCGCCCGACCGAAGAGATCGCCGCCTGTTCCAGGCTCATTCCGATCATCGCGCCAGACCAAGAGGTAGCCGCCGAGATTGAGGCCGAAGGCCAGAGCCGGCTCACTCTCCGCACCAATGCCTGTCGAGAGGGGGATGTTGCCACCCAGGAGGCCACCAGCACCGCCGGCCCGCTGACCGTAGAGGTCGGTGCTGGTGATACCCAGGTTGCGCGAGTCTTCCCATACCACAAGAAACTCATTCTGGGCCGGGTTATAGCCGACAGCGACGTTTTCCTGGCTATTCAGAGCTGTTGACAGGGCGAAGTTCCCGCCGAGCAGTGCACCTGTGCCGGCCACCCATTGGGCATAGACATCTACGCCCGTTGTACCGATTCCCCGCTCGTCGTCCCATGCTACCAGATATTGTCGGCCGAATGGACTATAGGCCACGTCAGGCTGGTTCTGAGCTGCTGGATCGTTGGCAATCACGAAGTTTGCACCAAGCAGCGTGCCATCGCCGGCAATTCGCTGGCCGTAGATGTCCGAACTCGTCCATGCGCTAGTCCGGCTGTCTTGCCAGACAACCAGGTACTCATCATCGGTCGGGTTGTAAGCAACCCTGGGATACAGTTGTGGCCGCAATGCCGTCGAAATCGCGATGTCGCCTCCCACGAGTGTGCCATCTGCGGCTACGCGTTGGCCATATACATCAGAACCGGTCGCGCTCACGTTACGCTGATCCGACCACACGACGAAATACTCATTGCGCATGGTGTTATACACCACGTGTGGGAAGTTCTGGTTCTGCGCCTGATTGGTCACCAGGAACTCGTTCCCAATCGGGGTCCCGTCGGCCGCAACTCGTCGGGCGTAGATATCGGCACGGGTCGTTCTAAAGTTGCGCTGGTCTTGCCAGACGACGAGGTACTCGCCGTCCTGGGAGTTGGCCGCCACCGCCGGCCATTCCTGATCAGCCATCTGCCGTAAAATGGGGATGTTCGCCCCAACCGTTTTCCAAAGAGAACTCTCAGTGGCGTGGGCAGTCAACGGGCCGAGTTGACCAACGGACAGCCGGCTGTACTTCCATCCCCACCAGACTAGCCCACACACGGGTATTAAAGTGAACAATAGGGTCAGCAGGCGCGCTTGCCGCCTGGATTGGGGCGCAGGTGCCATGCGTTTTCTCCTTGTGCGTAAGTTAGGTTAATTGTCGCGTTGTGATCTCCTGCGCAATCGCGCGTAGCCGGCCAAAGCACCGGCACCGCTGGCAAGGAGGAGCAGGGTGCTTGCCTCAGGGACTTCTGCTGGCGGTGTAGGAGTAGGCTGAACAGCCGGCGTAACTACAGGTGTGGCCGTCGGCGTTCCTACCTCGGGACAGAGTGGTACCTGAACACTTGATGTCGCAGTGAGAGGCTCCGTCCCGGTGTCAAACCGGCTCGTCACACTGTAGCTGAATGTGCCTTCCACGCCGGCTTTGGGCTTGATGGTCCACGTCGCCGAGCGGGCAGCCCCAGGCACAATATCGCCCAACGTCTGGGTGGTTGCACCCTCGATCAACTCGAGCTCCTCCGGAAGTGCAATTGTCGAACTCCCATTGATAAACGGCTCATTGCCCGTGTTGGCAACCCAATGTGTGGCCGAGAACGTGAGATCCGGGCATCGAAGGGCAACTGGCGCATCAATCCATGCCTGCCCACCACCGGGGCCGGCCAGTCCGTAGAATGTTGTCATTGTTCGAGTTTCACCGGGTGCCAGATCTTGCGGGTTCCAGTACATCGCCACGGCGCTATCGACCGTCAGATCGGCTGTCGGGTCAATACTGTAGTCCCAGGCGTGGAGCCGGATGCCATCGCTCTGTTCGAACCGCCCCCATCGAGCGAGTACAAGCCGGTCGGGCGGTGTGGCGCCTGGCCCAACGAGTATACCCTGGCCCTTGGTGCTGGCCGGATCGAAGTCCAGTGACTCGAAAGCTTTCCAGATAGCCGGGATGTTTCCGGTGAACTCCGCCTCGTGTGTGAGGTTTCCAGCGCCCGGAACGAAATAAGGAGCACCATCACCCTCAACCACCGGGCCGACACGACCGATGGCAATATCCAGCATCGAGCGTACGCCGGCAGCCCTGGTTGAGTCACCGGTGTTTGTGAGTGTGTACTGAATTCGGACTGTGTCTTCCCGTCCGGTATAAACGTTGAAGGCGAGATCGAGGCGCTGGGTGACGCGGATCTCGTCGAGAAGCCAGGTGGTGATGATGGCATTGCCCTGGCGAACAGGGCCCTCCGCCGGCACGCGATCCAACAGGCGGTAATCATTTGTGGCCCCATTTGCTATCACCCGCACAGTGGCAAACGAGGACCAAATATCATCAGGGTAGCCATACAGGAGACGTTTGTTGTCATCTGTTGGGATATCTGGGTCACCGCCGGTAGTGCCGATGACGAACTGTCCGTCGTCATCGGTGGATACGCGAAGGTAATCATTGTCAACCGTGATAGCAGGTGGCTCGCCGGCCTGTTGGGGTTCTTCGCCGCTGCCCTTGGTTCCTTGGGCGCTAGCAACCAGGCCGGCACTGAGCATAAGCGTCAGAACCAGTAGCATGGTGGGGAAAATGGGTCGGCGCATATATTTGCTCCTGGGCAGGGAGTGACAACTCTTTGGAGACACACTCCAAACGGATTAGAAGCTGTTTTGTGAGCGTGCTCACGTGAACGGACTTCAATTAGTAAAAACGAACGACATTTGTAACCGGATACGCGTTGACCGTTGGGGGGCGGAGAAGAAGCAAAGGGGGCAGAGGAACGACTGCTTTGCCACCTCCATTCCACTGCCCCTCGTTGCTCACGCTATTGCCGGCTCGGCCTGTCGCATGTAAACAGGGGCACACCAGTGCCGATATTTGCTGATTCGACCACGGACGACGTCAAAATACAGGTTGCGAATCTGTTCTGTGACGGGCCCCATCGCACCACCACCGATGGGACGGTGATCGATCTGCGCAATGGCCGCTATTTGCACACCTGTGCCGCAGAAGAAAGCCTCGTCGGCGACGTACAATTCGCTACGGTCGATTTGACGCTCAATGGTCGGAATGCCCAACTCAGCCTCAGCCAGCTCGATGATGGTGCGTCGCGTGATCCCTTCCAGCACGTTGGCTGTAACAGGCGTGGTGATCAGCCGGCCATCCCGCACGATGAACAGATTCTCGGCGCTCCCTTCGGAGACATGACCATCCTGGTTCAAGACAATCGCCTCGTCGAATCCATTGAGCACCGCTTCGCTTTTGATGAAAGCAGAGTTCACGTAGGCCCCGACCATTTTCCCTCTGGCCGGTATGGCGTTGTCATCGATGCGGCGCCACGAGGAGATACACACGTTCGCGCCCTCTTCTTTCTGGATGTATCGTCCAAAGGGCACGGCAAAGATCGTGACCTCATCCTCCAGGTCGTGGAGTCTGACGCCAATCACCTCGCTGGCCTTGTAAGCGATAGGGCGAATGTAGCAGTCTTCCTGATAGCCCTCGCGGCGTAGCAACTCCAGGGTCGTCTCAACCAGGCCGTCTACGTCGTACGGCAGGTCCATCAACAACAATTTGGCAGAGTTCAAGAAGCGTTGGTAGTGATCGCGGATTCGGAAGACGAAAAGTTGCTGCTCTTCTTCGTTCCAGTAGCCTCGCAACCCGCCAAAACAGCCGGTACCGTAGTTGAAGGCATGCGTCATCACGCTGACCCTGGCGTCCGTAAACGGGACGAAGCGGCCCTCGAAGAACGCGACTGTGGGCTTTCTCATTTGCCTCCCTCCTTGGAGATCAACCGGGTTCGCCGGCCTCCTCATTCGGGCGAACCTCAACTTGACGTTGAGCCACTTCTCTGTGACCCAAATCGATTATAGGTTGAGCGCTATGGATCGTCAAGTAGATTCCAGCTCCGGATTTTCTCGATGAGGTCGAAGGCGGTCATGTCCAACTGGATCGGCGTCACCGAGATTTTTCCATGGAACAAGGCCCCAATGTCGGTCCCCTCCTCGCTCACCCCGGTTGGCGCTTCTCCGCCGATCCAGTAATAGGGCCGGCCCCTCGGGTCCTGGCGCTCAACCAGCACATCCTGGTACACGCGCCGGCCCAGACGCGTCACCTCCACGCCGGCAATCTCGCTGGCCGGCCGGTTGGGCACGTTGACGTTGAGCAGGTGGCCATGCGGCAGACCGTGCTCCAACACCGCTGACGCCAGCTTTGCGGCGAAGGAGGCGGCGGCCTCCAGAGCAGCCGGCTGTGGCAGCTCGTACGTGTCCAGCGATACGGCGATGGCCGGCAGTCCAAAGATCGCAGCTTCCATGGCTGCGGCGACCGTGCCCGAGTAGGTGATGTCGTGGCCCAGGTTGGGGCCATTGTTGATGCCAGAGATCACCAGATCGGGGTCGCGCTCCAGGATGCCCAGCAATGCCAGCGCCACACAATCCGATGGAGCCCCGTTGCTGGCGTAGGCCGGCGATCCGTCTTGAAGCTCTGCGTACGCCACGCGCAGCGGCTTGTGCATCGTCTTGGTGTGGCCGGCTGCCGACCAGTTGTGATCCGGCGCGAATACAACTGTCTCACCAATCTGATCCAGGGCTTTCTTCAAGGCCAGCAGCCCCGGTGCATCGACACCGTCGTCGTTGGTGATGAGGATGTAAGGTTGTGAGTGTCTTTCAGTCATCGTAGCAATACCTCTGTGCTGGGGCTGGCGCGGCCGGAGACCGGCCAGCGCGAGCAGGAATCTCCATGGCTTCCGGGCACTTACCTTTCAACGACGATCCGCACATCACCACTCCTTGCCTCGTTGCCGGCTGCGTCGTACGCGACGGCCTGTACAACGTGCTCCCCGGCATCTGCCGGCAACCATGTGACGGCAAAAGGTGCTGCGCGGCTGACGCCGATGGGCCGGCCGTCCGCGAAGAACTCGACCCGGGCGATGGTGTAGTTGTCTTCCGCGCCGGCCTCGACCGTGACCGGGTCATCGCCCAGACGGAAATGGGCGTCGGCCGGCGGATGGATCAGCGAGACCGTCGGCGGGCGGTTGTCAACAATCACCGGGATGGTATCCATCCGCTGATTGCCATCCCGGTCCACCACGGTCAGGCGCAGGGTGAACAGCCCCTGGAAGTAGCCGGCCTCCCACACCCCCAACACGCCTGCTTCAACGGGCTCAACGCGATCCGGGCCGATGTAACTCCAGGCCGGCGGGTCCAGGCCCT
>CAYYSH010000029.1:0-15540 GCA_964474265.1 uncultured Anaerolineales bacterium | reverse complement strand
AAGTGGACAGAGCAACAGCCTTCTAAGCTGTCGGTTGCAGGTTCGAGTCCTGCCGGGGGCGTTTTTCCATGCTTGAAAGCGATAGTCTCGTTGCTGTCGTTCAAAGGCGAGAGTTTACGCGCCTCAGCTCCCCTCCGGGCCAGCCTAGTGCGGTGCTTCGTACAGCGGTACAGCCACTGTGAGTATCTGGTCATTCCTCCAGATGCTCACTTTCACGTATGTTCCGACTTCGTGCTCGCTCACGATGCGTGAAATGTCGTTCATGGTTTCCACATCGATGCCGTCGATGGCCAGAATCACGTCGCCGCCGGCACTAAGCAGGCCGGCAGGCGTGAAAATGGAGCGGTCGCCAGCGCGAAGGCCGGCCTCATCAGCGCCAGATCCGTCGCGCACCCCCTGGATCAGCACACCCCGGCTGATAGACACGCCCAGCGCCGATGCCACTCGCTCGTCCAGCGGCACGCCCACGATACCCAGGTACGGTCGTGAGACATAACCCTTGCGCATTAGAATTTTCACCACATGCTGAACAGTATTGCTCGGAATGGCAAAGCCGATGCCCTGAGACCCGCGGCTGGTCGAGAATATGGCTGTGTTGATACCGATGACCTGGCCGTTCACGTTCAGCAACGGACCGCCCGAGTTGCCCGGGTTGATGGCGGCATCGGTCTGGATCACACCACCAATGTGAGTGGTGTAGGTGTCGTCACTTCGAATGGTACGCCCAAGCGCGCTGATGTGGCCCACGGTCAGCGTCCGCTCAAGGCCAAAAGGGCTGCCCAGGGCCAGTGCCACCTGGCCGACCTGCACTAGGTCCGAGTCACCGAACTGGACGACTGTCACACCCTGGGCCGGCGGCTCAATTTTCAGCAGCGCCAGATCCGTCGCCGGATCCAGGCCAACGATGTCAGCATGCACGTACTCGCCAGTTGCCAACATCACAGCTACGTCAGACGCGCCGTCGACCACGTGGTGGTTGGTAACAATGTGTCCCTCCTCCGTGATGAAGAAGCCAGATCCGGTCTCACCCTTCTGAATCGCGGGGTGTTCGAGATTGATCGTCCCGTACTTGACCGCTTTCACTTTGACGACGGCAGCGTCCAACCTGGCATAGAGCTGCGCCAACTCCTGGTCTGGGCCGGCAGGCGACGCAGCCGCCTGAACGGAAGCGGGCGTACTCAGCGAACGCGCCGCGAAGCCGACAAAAAAACCGCCGGCAACCAGGCCGGCGGTGATGACAACCGTGAGCATCAGCAGCATTATAGTCTGGCGGCTTCCTCGCCTTCGCTTTTCGGCCTCGAGCAACTCAACGCATTCACACCAGGTTTCCTGGTCAATGATCCGCGTCAGTCCCATAACAGACACCATCCTACTCTCACAATCGCCGTTCTAATCACCGCTCTGGCCGGCTGCCGACCGCGCCAGCATCATGCTCTGCTTCACGGAGCCGGCCAGAGGTATAGCCATCTCCTGTCAATGGGATGGTCAAAAACTTCCGAATCTTACCGGACGTTGAACGTGCGCATTTGCGTCAGGGCGCAGGTCAGAATATAATTCGATCCGGCCCTGAGTAGACTTGGAGCGAATGAATGGTCGAGACTGACAACCAGAATCCACTCACTGAGCGCCAGATGGAGGTGCTCAAATTGGTGGCCCAGGGGGTCACCAACAAAGAAATCGGGCGGGCGCTGAACATCAGCGAGAATACCGTTCGAAAGCATCTTCAGAATATCTTTGAGAAGCTGGAAGTCAGTTCACGTACCGAGGCGACGACGCTGGCCTACCAGCGAGGCTGGGTTACGTTGCCGACCTCTACGCCGGCCCCCAACGCCCAGCCTGTGGAAACCGTCGTGGAAGAAGCGCCGGCCATCGGCACTGGCGTACAGGTGGGCACGCGCTTCTTAGCCGCCACAGGCGTTCTGGGCATGGCTCTCGTGGCCGTGATGGTCTGGCTGCTGGCCACGCGCCAGCCGGCGCCGCCCCCGGGAGCCGCTAACATTTCCCCAAACGATCTGGATCGGTGGGCTGAAGCGCCGTCGCTGTCCACCCCTCGCACTGGCCTGGCCGCAACAGCGTTCAAAGGCCGGCTCTATGCGATTGCCGGCGAAGCACCTGCCGGCCCCACGGGACGGACAGAGCTCTTGGATCCCAACGATGACGCCTGGCGCCGGCTGGCCGATAAACCGACGCCCGTTCGAGATGTGGGGGCGGCTGTCCTTGGCGGCAAGATCTTTGTGCCGGGCGGTTGCCTGGGCGATGGAACGCCAACCGACGTGCTAGAGGTGTATGACCCGGAGACCGATGCGTGGACGGCCAGGACGCCGATGCCGCTAAGCTTGTGCGGGTACGCCATCGCCGCCCTTGAAGGCAATCTGTACGTGTTTGGCGGATGGGACGGCAAGGGTTACGTTAACAGCGTGTTGGCCTATGATCCGGAACAGGATGTCTGGTCACAGGCAAGCCCCATGCCAACGTCTCGAGGGTATGCCGGCGCGGCTGCCATTGAGGGCCAGATTTACGTGGTGGGGGGCTACGATGGCCGGCGAGACCTGGCCGCCGTCGAGGCTTATGCACCCAGCGACGAGGGGGCAGGCGGCAAACCATGGACCAAACACAAACCGCTGCCAGAAGGCCGAGGCGGTGCCGGCGTCGTCACAGTGCAGAGCAAGCTCTACATCATCGGTGGCGGCTGGGATGTCGGTCACGAGACCGCGATCCAGTACGACGTCCGCTCAGACACCTGGACTCTCTTCTCCAATCCCACGTCTGGTCTGTGGCGCAACATGGGCGTGGCTGTCCTGGACACCCGGTCGGAGACGCGGATTTACGCCGTGGGCGGCTGGGCCGGCGACTTCGTCGCAGCTACGCGGGCGTATACCGCTCTGTACAACGTGACCTTGCCCTTGCAACAACGCTAGGTGGCCGGCGGAAGACCCATTCCAACACCTTTCAGGCGAAGGGTTTCTGATCGCCCACGCCACTCATGGTAGTGTAAATACACCTGACACCCTCCCGATTTGCGAGCTTGCGGAAAACGCCATTAAACATGGTTTAATGGCGTTTTCTTCATGCAATCTTTATACGATGTATGCATTCCTGACAGACCGGAATGGTATAATTCAAGTTGGACGCCACCAGCGAGAAGGCCCCCTTGCCGATGGACGGGAACCCAGATCCATGGGACCGCTGCGCAATGGACCAGAACGGCCATGGTCAGAAAGCCAGGTGGGCCAGTCAATAGCAGTCCAACACGCGCATGAGTGGGGCACAACTACCCATCTGGCTCCCAGTAATTTGACTTCTGAGCCTGCCCCCAGGCACAAGAAGGAAGACATGATGCCAGATTGGCTTACGAGAGAACGACTGAGACGCCCCAAGACAGCGGGCAGGTTTCTGGACAAGGCCTGGCTGTCCAAGCTCAAACCGGCCCTGATCCGTTGGCTTGGTTTGCATGCAACGTGGCATGAACTCCCTGTAGCAGCACGCGTCTACTTGCTTGGCATTTGGCTCGCAAGCGTGACTTTGCTAGTTTGGGCCATCCGCGAACTCCCATGGAGCCACGTACCGCTTCATTTATTCGTGCTTGTCGCTGGCTTAATCTTTGGCCTCAGCCAGCTGGGCATCCTGTTGCGGCCCGGCGAGGTACAGGTTACTCTCGAAATGTCGGCCAGTATAGCAGCCATTATGCTCCTTCCCCCTCCATCTATCCCGCCGCTCGTTTTATTAAGCAAAAGCCTTGCCGAGATGTGTTTTGAACGCCCGTGGTATAAGAAGGCGTTTAATGTTGGTCAGTGGATGATTGTCAATACGATACTTGCCTGGACATATCAGCACCTTGCGAGTGGCAATGCGTCTCTGCTAGGTTCGGATCTAGACATCGCCGCTGTTCTCACAGTATGGATCGGACAATACGCTCTCAACAGTGGCTTAGTTGTCTTGGCCATTTCCCTGGCATCAGGATATTCACCTTTCACGGTTTGGCGTGCGAATTACCGCGATGTGATATATCACCTGGTTTTCACAGCTCCTTTGGGCACGCTATTGGCCTTGCTGATCCAAGAGGAGCCCCTCGCCGTGGTTCTAGTCCTTCCGCCCCTGTTTATGATGTACCGGGCCCTTGAGCTCACTGCAGATCTGCGCCGGCGGACGGTTGAGGCGCTGAAGGCCTTCGCCAACAGCATTGATGCCCGTGATCCGTCCACCCATCAGCACTCGGAGCGTGTGGCTGAGCTGGCAAGAGCGATCGCGATCCAGATGGGCCTGCCGCCCGACGAGGTGGAAACAATCCACCTCTCGGCCCGCGTGCACGACCTGGGCAAAGTGGGTATTCCTGACGCGATTCTGTTCAAACCAGGGGAGTTGTCCGACGAGGAATATGAGATTATCAAGGAGCATCCCGTCATTAGCGGGCAGATTGTGGAGAGTTTTGCTCTCTTCCAGGCCGGCTACGACATCATTCGGCACCATCACGAGCGATGGGATGGGAGAGGATACCCGGACGGGCTGAGTGGCGAGGCCATCCCCCTGGGTGCGCGCATCATTTCTGTGGCCGATGCGTACGATGCCATGATCTCCGACCGGCCTTACCGGGCGGGATTGCCCCATGAAGAGGCCGTGAGACGCATTGTTGAGAACCGGGGCCGGCAATTCGACCCAAACGTGGTCGACGCATTCCTGGCAGTGATGAGTCCAGCTCGCCAGCCCGCCCCAGACGACGCCAGGGTGCAGACAGACATGCCACATCATACCCCTTCAGTAAGAGCTCCGCTCAATGGCGGAGCTGATGTAGAGCCGATCTACCCCTCCAACTGGCTACGCGCCGGCCTGAAACAAAGGTAAGTCGAGGCCAGACATGCTGATTCTGATTCTGGTACTTCTCTCTCTAGTCGTTGCTTTGCTTCGCGGTGGCCGGCTGACTCGTCTGGCACAGGTCCCCTTTCGCCACGGTTACCTGGTGGTTCTGAGCCTGGCCATCCAGGTGGTCATCTTCTCACCTCTCGCCACCGTGCTACACGTCAAACCGTGGACGCCTCAATTATATGTGCTCAGTATGCTCACCCTTGCCGGCTGGTTCGGCCTCAATTACCGCCTCCCGGGGATGGCGGTGGTCGGGTTGGGGCTGCTGTTGAATCTCGCGGCTATCGCCTCCAACGGCGGCTACATGCCGGCCTCACCGGCCGCGCTCGAGCGGGCCGGTATGATCAGCCGGCTGACCAATCCCGAAGAGGTCATCCACAACAACTCTATCGTCGCCACGGAAGGGACACGCCTCCGCTTCCTGACAGACATCTTTGCCATACCCCGGCAGGTGCCACTGGCCAACGTTTTCAGCGTCGGGGATGTGCTCATTGCTCTCGGTGGGATGTACTTCCTGCAGCGCGTACTGACAGATTCGCGCCTGGATCCGGCAGGCGCTCACCACTGAGGCAGGGATTAGTCGTCCTTGCGGTGAAACGCGTGGCGCTCAGCCGCCCCGTGCACCTCTTTTAGTAACTCGAGGCCATGCGGCAGGGCCGGCAAAATCGCCTCCAGGTTTTCGCGTACTCCCTTGGGGCTCCCCGGCAGATTGACGATGAGCGTGTGCCCCCGAATGCCGGCAGTTGCCCGAGAGAGCATGGCGTGGGGTGTCTTGCTGAGACCCACCTGAAGCATTGCAAAGACCAGACCTGGCGTCTCACGCTCAATGACCGCACGCGTTGCTTCGGGCGTGAGGTCAGTGGGAGAGAACCCGGTTCCGCCGGTGGTCAGAATCAGGTCGAGGCCCAGCTCGTCTGCCCAGCGAACCAGGGTATCGCGGATTCGCTCCGGATCATCGGGGACGAGGGCGCGTTCAGCCACGGTAGCGCCCGCCAGTTCGGCGCGAATCATCTCCTCTAGCAGGTCGCCGCTGGTGTCCTCACGTTCACCAGCGGCGCCTTTTGTACTGACTGTCAGGATGCCAACTCGTATCATAGGATTGTGCATTGACGATTAATCGCTGGCCACCGACTCTTCGCCGGCAGCATACGCAGGCTCTGCCGGCTCCGGGATGGCCGGTTCTTCTCCCTTGCCGCCATCGCGCTGCCCGTGGCCGTTGCGCTGAAGGATAAAGGGGGTCTCAACAACCTCGTCCCGCAGCGCTGCATCGAACACCTCGTCCACACTCTCTACAAAGATGAATTGCATCTCCTGGCGGATTTCGTCGGGAATGTCGTGCAGGTCCTGCTCATTTCGCTTCGGCAGGATGACGGTGCGTAAGCCGGCCCGGTGGGCTGCCAGCACTTTCTCTTTGATCCCACCCACGGGCAGCACCTGACCGCGCAGCGTGATCTCGCCGGTCATGCCCACATCAGCGCGAATGGGCCGGCCAGTGAGCAGCGATGCCAGCGCTGTGGCCATGGTCACGCCGGCAGATGGCCCATCCTTGGGGATAGCGCCGGCCGGGACGTGCAGGTGGATGTCCGTCTGGTCGAAGAACCTCTCAGGGATACCCAGGTCCGCGGCCTTGGAGCGAACATAGCTCAAAGCGGCCTGGGCGCTCTCACGCATTACGTCACCCAATTGTCCTGTCACCTGGAAGCCCTTGCTGCCAGGCATCATCGTGGCCTCGATGAACAGCACATCACCGCCGGTTGCGGTTGCAGCCAACCCGGTGGCCACACCGGGGATCTCTGTCCGCTCAGCGCACTCGAAGAAGAAGCGTTGGGGGCCCAGATAGGCCGGCACATCCTCGGCCTCGACGACCACACGCTCGACTGTACCTTCCGCGATCTTCGTGGCCACTTTGCGGCACACCTTGCCAATTTCGCGCTCCAGGTTGCGCACGCCGGCCTCCCGCGTGTAGTCCCGAATGATCCGGCGTAAAGCTTCGTCGGTGAACTCGATCTCGTCTTCTCGAAGCCCATTCGCCTTCACCTGACGTGGCACCAGGTAGCCCTTCGCGATGTGGAGCTTGTCATTCTCCGTGTATCCGGAGAGCTGGATAATCTCCATGCGATCCCGCAGCGGCGGCGAGATGGACGAGAGGACGTTGCCAGTAGTGATGAACAACACCTGGCTCAGGTCAAACGGCACGTCCAAGTAGTGATCGCGGAAATCCTTGTTCTGTGCCGGGTCCAGCACTTCCAGCAACGCCGAAGAGGGGTCTCCACGCCAGTCGGCACCTACTTTGTCGATCTCGTCCAGCATGAACACGGGGTTTTTTGTGCCGGCACGGCGAATCCCCTGAATAATTCGCCCGGGCATGGCCCCGATGTAAGTCCGACGGTGACCCCGGATCTCAGCCTCATCCCGGATGCCACCCAGGCTCATCCGGACGAACTTGCGCCCCAGAGCGCGAGCAATGGACTGCCCCAGGCTGGTCTTACCAACACCGGGCGGGCCGATAAACGAGAGGATGGCGCCGGCGGCCTCGGTCTCCGCAGACTCCTCCTCACCTTGTGCTGCAAGTCGCTCTTGTCGCAGCTTCTGAACCGCCAGATACTCCAGAATACGATCCTTGATATCATCGAGGTCGTAGTGATCTTCGTCGAGTACCTGCCGTGCATGCGCGATGTCGAGGTTATCTTCCGTGGCGACATTCCAGGGCATTTCGGTCATCCACTCCAGATAGGTGCGGATGACGCCGTACTCGGCTGCCTGAGGTGGCAACTTCTCCAGCCGATTCAGTTCTCGCAGCGCCTCTTTGCGAGCTTCTTCGGGCATGCCTGAGTTCTCAATCTTCTCCCGAAGCTCGGCCACCTCCATGGCCTGCTCATCGCCTTCGCCCAATTCCTGCTGAATGGCTTTGAGTTGCTGGCGCAAGAAGTACTCGCGCTGCGCCTTCTCCATCTCTTCCTGAGCTTCGGACTGGATCTTGCGGCCCAGTTCTAGAACTTCCAGCTCCTGATTCAGCTTCTTCGTCAATGACCGGAACTTGGTGACAACGTCCGGAATTTCCAGGAAAGCCTGGGCATCTTCAAGATCCATGCGGATGTTGCTGGCAATGAAGTAGGCCAGTTGTACGGGATCATCGATGTTCAAGGCCGCCTGCATCAACTCTTGCGGCAAGGTCGGCACGAGTTCAACCATGCGTCGAAACAGGTCGGCAGCATTGCGCATCAGCGCCTGGAGTTCGATGGTCAATTCAGCCTTTTCGGGGAGGGTGCGGACTTTAGCTTTCAAGTAGGGTTCATCTGTCACCCATTCGGTGATTTCAATGCGTTCCAGTCCCTGGACAAAGAGCCCAACATTACCGTCCGGACCCTTGATCATGCGATGGATGTAGGCCGCCGTCCCAACCTTGTAAACATCTTCTGGCCCTGGCACCTCGATACCGGGGTCCTTCATTGCCACCAGGCCGATAATGCGCGTGCTGACAGCGGCTTCGTCAACCAACTGGATGGAGCGCGGCTGGCCGACGGTCAGGGGGACAAAGGTGTGGGGAAAGACGACCACGTTGCGCAATGGCAAGATCGGCAAAAGTTCCGGGATATCGGGCATGTCCTTTTGGGACTCGTCCGGCATAGGGCTCACACTCATGCGTTGTTCACCTCGACGGAATAATCTCATGAAGTCATTGCTCCTCAGATGTGCGAATGGGGACCTGTCTTACCTGCCGGCCCACCTTCGGCAGCCGCACGACCAGGAACCCATCAGCATAGTGGGCTTCTACAGCGTCCACATCGACTCGCCACGGTATGTGAGCCTGTGTGCGAAACGGTCCAGACCAGATTTCCATCTGCTGGTAGGCACGCTGCTCGCTCTCGCGATTACGACGCACACCAGCGATGGTCAAGACATTATCAGCGAAGGAGATTTCGAAGTCTTCTTCCTTCACGCCGGCAATTTCCACCCGAACGACTGCTGCGTCGGAGGTCTCGTAGACGTCAGTGGGTGGGCACCACACGCATTGGCGCCGGGCCGGCAACCTGTGCCCCGGCAGCAAGCTCTCAAAAAGGCGGTCCATCTCTTCGTGCATGCGTTGGAACTCAGCCCACACGCGCCGCTCGGTTTCTTTTTTCATCTTACAACTCCTCGTTCACTCCTGGACGTGGCTGATAAGCACCCTTGCAATTGTAGCATAAGAATCGAGTTTCGTGAAAGATCGGGGTAATTGACGCGCCACGCGTCCGCGAGTATACTTGTACAATAATGCCTTTCATGTGAATGACAACGCTCAGGCCACCTATGATGTGCCTGAGACAGGCATTTGGCAATTGATCGAGAGGCATTGCTCTTTTCAAGAACGCAACCAACGCCGCTCTGCTGTGTTCTTATCTGTACTAAAGAGCAGAGTGGCGCGGAGGAGACCGTGCCGGCACCTGACTCAGAATTGATAGAAAAAGCCAAACAAGACGCCGAAGCATTCGGCGAACTATATCAGCGCTACGTGGATCGCATCTATAACTATATTTTTCACCGCACCGGTAGCGAAGAAGACGCCAAGGATCTCACGGCTCATACGTTTTACAATGCCCTAACGAACATCGGCCGTTACAAGGATCGTGGCGCTCCTTTCGCGGCGTGGCTATATCGAATCGCGCATAACGTTGTTGCTAACTGGCATCGCGACAACAGCCGCTGGACAGAACTGCCGTTGGAGGGCTTGACGCTTCACGATCACCCGGAGCATGCGCCTGACCAGGCGGCCGAGCGCTGGGACCGGGAGCAGGCATTGGCAGAAGCCATACGCCGACTCCATCCAGATCGGCAGATGTTACTGGTGTTGAAATTCAGCGAAGGGCTGTCAAACCGTCAAATTGGGGAGATCATGGGGCGTAGTGAAGGGGCTATCAAGAGCCTCTACCATCGGGCGCTGGTGGGACTGCGCGAAGACCTGGAGAAACAAGGCTTCACATTTCAAAACGGGAAAGTTGAGTGATGATTGCTATCGTCACTGATAGCACCTGTGACCTGCCGGCATCGCTCGTGGCAGCTTACGAATTCCACATCATCCCGGTGCACATCTTTTTTGACACCGAAGAGTTTCTGGATGGTGTGACCATCGACGCCCAATCCTTCTACGGACGAATCGCCGAGACAGGTGTGATCCCGACCACGTCTCAGCCGTCGGTGGGCGAGTTTTGCGAGTTTTACCGCAGGTTGAAAGACGAAGGCGCTGATGAGATCATCTCGATGCACGTTACCGGTCAACTCAGTGGGACCGTGCGTTCGGCCGAGATGGCCGCCCGAGAAGTCGCTGACGAAGTGCGGGTTCACGTATTCGACAGCGCTGCGGGATCAGCCGGCTTAGGCTACATGGCGATGGAAGCCGTGACAGCGGCGAAGGCCGGCCAATCTGCCAACGAGATTCTGGCACTGCTCCGGAGAATTCGTGAGAGCCTGACGATTGTTCTCACACCGCTAAATCTGGAGTTTTTGCAGAAAAGTGGGCGCGTCAGCCGGCTGCAGGGTGCTATCGGGGCCTTGCTCAACATCAAACCGATTATCGAGTTGAAGGATGGCATGCTGGAAGCGACGGAGCGAGTGCGCAGTCGCCGCAAAGCACTGGACCGGGTTTTAGAGATTACCATGAGCGCGCACGGCAGCCGGCCCGTTAACCTGGCCGTTGTACACGCGGCCGCGCCGGAAGACGCGCGAGTTTTGCTGGAAAAGGTTGAGAAAACTTTCAACTGCAATCAGGTATTTACCACCGACCTGGCGCTTTCGGTCGCTGTTCATTTGGGACCAGGCACCGTCGGCCTGGTTGCTTACCCGGCTGAGGTCGGTGTATTGACCTGATTCGCATGGAGGGTGTGTCATGAAAGAAGAGCTATTGATCGAGGTGCTGGCTGCACACGCCGATCATCTGAACACGGGGGGTGACCACACCCAGGCTTACCTGGCCATGTTTCCAGAAGATCGGGAGACACTGGCACCACTATTGGAGCTGGCAACCCAGGTGAAGATGGTGCTTGCCCCGGTGGAAATACCGCCGCGCTTTCGGGCACAGCTACGCAGTGCATTGGTCCAGGCCGCTGACGGCTTGCTGTCAACGCCGGCATGGCGGTCCCGGCTGCCGGAACGAATATTGGATCTCCCTGTGTTCACGCGTCTACCCAGCCCACCGAAGCGCCAGGTGTTGGTGCGGGCGGCTGCCGGCGGGGCCGGCCTGGCCGCAGCCGGCGTCGCCGCCTACATGCTCCACGAGCGCTTCATCGAGAGGGGAGAGTAAATTTACGCTTTGTCCTTTCCGAACATTACCACCAGCTTCTGATCGACCATCGTCGCCCGCTTGATGTCGAGATCCACCAGAGCTCGTGGCAGCACCAGGTTGCGGCGGAAATTCCCAATACTAATCACTAACTCACCACCGGACCGCGTCAGATCGATAGCGTCTTTCTCAAGAAAAGGCAGCGCAAGTTCCATACGATACTCGCCGTTTAACTTCTCAACAGTTTGAACCTTCCCTTTGTAAAACAGCTCGGTCGGATCCTGCTCGCCGTAGGTGGCCTCTGCCATACGCCGCAACATCTCAAACCCCACCACTTCCCGGTCAAATAGCGGCACTTCTAGAATGGGGAGTGGGGCAAATGCTTCCTCTACCAGCCGGCCCCATTTCTCCTGCGTGGCTTTCCAGGCGTCAAAATACGCGTCCGCCACACGCTCCGGAATAATCCGGTTCGAGACGACTAAATCACAGTGGAAATCGTAAAGGTTGAGATAAGTGAACGTCCGCTGCGCCTCTTTGATTACCATCTTCTCAGGATTGAGAACCAGCCGAATGGACGTGAGGTCCGGATCTGTTAAGAGCTCCTCCATATCGTTCAACTGTGTCAGCAAACTCTTAATGGCCTCGAACACATCATCCTCTGGAACCGGCAAATCGGCCACAGACCTGAGGATCGGGCCGGCGACCCGTGCCGCCTGTCGCTCCAGCGGAAAGATACGGGTCAGATACCACCGGGCAACCTCGGGCATGGAGAGAAACCGTAGCGTCTCACCCGTCGGCGCACAGTCAACGATGATCACGTCGTAGTTGCCGCTATCATGCAAGTACACAATCTGAAGCAGACTGGCCAGTTCCTCCATCCCGGGAAATACGCTTACCTCTTCCGCGATGATGTCATTGACACCGCGCCATGAAAGGACGCTGGCCAACCACTCTTGCACTGTCCCCCAATACTGGTCCATTTGATGGAGGACGTCGATTTCCTGAGCCCACAGATTCGAAGCCAGCTCCGTCGGCTCAGGGCCAATTTTCACGTCGAAGGAATCGGCTAGACTGTGTGCCGCATCTGTGCTGATCACCACCGTGCGATAGCCCAGATCCGCACATCGAACGGCAGTTGCCGCGGCAACACTGGTTTTGCCAACGCCGCCTTTACCTGTGTACAACAAGATCCGCATTTTGATATGCTCCTCTATTTGTGTTGTATGGTGCGTTCTCTCAGAATTGCTTTCTCTCAGAATTGCTTACGCCTGCCGACGCGCCATACGCGGTCCAATTATACCACTGGCGCATACGACGAACAATTCACGTCCATGCAGGGATCTTCGCCCTCTTGTTTTGGCGACAAGTCAGGAGCTGGCCGGCAGGCATCCGTTGCTTGAGCGGTTTAGTGGCGTGACCCGGTCTTGACAGTAGTGCTGGTCAATGCTATGCTTCACCATTGCGACAATTAGGTCAATGGCCCTTCGAGAAAACCGAATCGTACTCGATGATTCCATGCGCGTTCATTTCACAAACCTTGGCTGCAAACTGAATCAAGCAGAGCTGGAACAACTGGCACGGGCATTCGTCGCTGCTGGCCACCAGATTGCCCGATCCCTGGAAGAAGCTGACGTGCACGTCATTAACTCCTGCACGGTCACACATGTGGCTGCGCGCACCTCACGCAAGATCGCGCGACGAGGCCGGCGTATCAACCCGCGCCTCAAGACCGTGCTCACCGGTTGCTATGCCACGTCGGCTCCGGAGGAAGCAGCCAGATTGGCCGGCGTCGACCTGGTAGTACCCAACAACGATAAAGACCGACTACTCGACATTGTGCATGAGCGCCTGATCGGAGATGCGCTTCCAGCTTCCAGGCATGAACTGCCCGTTCCCTACGTTCCTCTGGAGTTCGGCCATACGCGAGCGCTGATCAAGATTCAGGACGGCTGCAACATGCGCTGTGCCTTCTGCATCATCCCGTTCACACGCGGCCCGGAGCGCAGCCGGCCTGTCGAGGACGTCGTGAAAGAAGTTCAGGCATTGGTAGCCAGCGGGTTCCAGGAAATCGTCATCACCGGCGTCCAAATTTCATCCTACTACGCAGACGGGTTTGGGCTGTACGAGCTGGTGGCCACACTGCTTGAACGCACTGAGGCACCACGACTGCGCCTGACCTCTATCGCTCCCTGGGAATTCGACCGCCGGCTGCTCGGTCTGTGGACCGACCGGCGGCTGTGCCGGCACATTCACATGTCTTTGCAAAGCGGCTGCACTGCCACACTGCGCCGGATGCGCCGGCCTTACACCGCCGCAATGTATGCTGACGTGGTAGAAATGATTCGCCAAGCCATTCCTGACGTTGCAATCACCACCGACGTGATCGTCGGCTTCCCAGGTGAGACGGCTGACGAGTTTCAGAAAAGCTTGCAGTTCGTCGAGCGCACGGGCTTTGCCAGAGTCCACGTCTTCCCGTATTCTGCCCGTCAAGGCACCGAGGCTGCGACATTGCCAGGCCATATACCACACGAGGTGAAGAAGGCGCGCGTTGACGCTATGCTTAAGGTTGCTGCTGCCAGCGAAAAACGCTTCCAACAACGCTTTCTGGGACGCCAGCTTGACGTGCTATGGGAGGCCCGGCAGACGTGCACTGAGCATGGCCGAAGTGACGGCTACTGGCAGGGCATAACAGACAACTACATCCGGGTATACACACACGAGCCAGACGACCTGGGCAATACCATCACGAAAACGAAGCTGATCGCATTAACACATGACGGGCTAATTGGATCAGTGATCAGAGAGAGGTCACCAGCCCTTCAGTTAATGTAGTTTCACACGGGAATAGGGAGGTCACCCGCATGAGCGATTGCATCTTCTGCGCTATCGTCGCCGGCGAAGCGGAAGGAGACATCCTGTATCAAGACGAAGAAATCACGGCCTTCCGCGACATCTACCCTGTCGCACCGACACACATTTTGATTGTGCCGAATCGTCACATCGGCGCCCTGGCAACGGTTGATTCACAGGATGCTGAGCTCATTGGCAAGATGGCCCTCCTGGCACCCCGGCTGGCAGAACGCGAAGGGATTGCTGAAAGCGGATACCGCTTGCTGACGAACCAGGGTCCAGACGCCGGCCAGCTCATTGAGCACCTGCACATGCACGTCATCGGTGGCCGGCGATTGGGTCGGATGGGGTAACGTTTGACCGGAGCAACTGGAACTGGTATAATTTGTGGCTGTTGTCAAAAAGCCAGCGGAGGAAGTTACGTGTACGCAATCATTGAAACCGGCGGAAAACAGTACAAGGTTCGCGAGGGTGACACGGTTGATGTAGAGTTACTCGGCGTTGAGGCCGGCGAGACCATCGAGTTAGATCGGGTTTTGATGGTGGCCGGCGGCGACCAGGCGACTGTGGGAAAACCCACAGTCGAAGGCGCATTGGTTCGCGCCACTGTCGTCGATGAAGTTAAGGGCGAGAAAGTCGTCGTATTCAAATACAAGCCCAAGAATCGCTATCGGCGCAAGACCGGCCATCGTCAGAAGTACACTCGCCTGCAGATTGAAGAGATCATTGTTCCAGAGCCCGAGAAATACGTGGAAGAAGTTGCTGCCCCATCCGAGGAGGTGCCGGCAGCAGAAGCCGTGGAATCCACTGAGGCTCCAGTTGAATCGGCGCCCGAGATTTCAGAAGAGGCGAGAGACGAAGCCGAGTAACGTAGCCATACCCTTGCAGACCCTCAGGAGGTAAGTTAGATGGCACACAAAAAGGGCGGCGGAAGTACCAGAAACCTGCGCGACAGCGAATCAAAACGACTTGGCGTTAAGCGGTTTGACGGTGAAGCAGTGAAAGCCGGCACGATCATCGTGCGACAGCGGGGAACACGCATTCACCCCGGCGAGAACGTCGGCGTTGGCCGGGATTACACCCTTTTTGCGCTGATTGACGGCTATGTAAAGTTTGAGCATAAGACTCGAAACCGCAAGAAGGTTAGCGTCTATCCCACGCATCCGAACCGACAGTGAACGTTTAACTGAAAGGCTTGTTTGCAATCATGAAGGAAGGCATTCATCCCGAGTGGTATCCCGAGGCAAAGGTCATCTGTGCCTGTGGGAACACCTTCACAACCGGGGCTACTCAGCCCGAGATCCGAACCGACGTCTGCTCAGCGTGCCACCCTTTCTTCACGGGTGAGCAACGCATTGTGGACACAGCCGGCCAGGTTGAGCGCTTTATGCGCCGGCTTGAAAAAGGCCAGGCTGTTCGATCCGACGTGAAGGCACAACGCGAGGCCGCTCGCAAGAGGCAAGAAGGCAAGAAGAAGATCAAGGTCATTTTTGAGGACCAGGAACAGACCCCCCCGGAGCCGGCAACGGCAGAGGACTAGTCGACTGTTGACGCAAATGCGAGGCGTGGCGAGGGTA
>CAYYSH010000028.1:9704-15833 GCA_964474265.1 uncultured Anaerolineales bacterium | reverse complement strand
ACCCACGGCCGGCGTGGGGTCCAGCGCCTCCACCGCCGACAGAATCCCGCAACCATTCGCCAATTCGGCGTGGATGACCGTTTCCAGGTGCTGGATGTTCGGGAGCCGGCGCACCGCCGGCTGAGCCGGCACGTCCAGTCGCTGTGCCAGCGAGCGGAGCGACGCCTCAATGGCGTCCACCACGAAGGCATGCTCTTCTCGCTCCTTCGGGCTTGTCATGAGCTCTCGTGCCAGCGCCGCATCCGCATCGGGCGTATCCCCGCGGGCTGCGGAGCCGGCCATCGCCACGGTTCGCAGGTGCTGGCCGGCGACTTCCACCAGAAGTTCTGGCGTCGCCCCGAAGAAGGCATGGCCCGGAACCGGTTCGATCAAGAACCGGTAGCAGCCCGGATAGCGTTGCTGCAGTCGCGCTAGAACAGCTACCAGATCAACAGGCCGATGGGTCCAGACGTCGCAGGTGCGGGCCAGAACGACCTTGTCAAGTTCGCCAGAACGGATACGCTTGACGGCGGACTGCACCAGGCTCCGCCACGCCGGCTCATCCATCGAATTGCGAATGGCGAAAGGCAGGTCGTGAACGCCGGCCGATGAGTCGTGTGCTACAGCCGGCGGATCGGGAGCCAGGGAAACAGTGGGTCTGGGCCGGCCATTCCGACTCTGCTGCTCACCCACCAGCCGGTTGACGGTTAGCCAGGAACCATCGCCAGTGCGGGTCAGTTGATACCGGGGCAGCACGAAATACGCAGCCGGAAAGGCTGACCAGATATCCCCGGGCTGGTGGTCCGCCTGGAAGGAGAAACCGCCGAACAGACGGGGGCCCACAGTTGGAGGGGCGTCTACGGTTTCCAGAATCGCGTTGTCGAACAGCCGGCCCATACCCTCCCGAATTGCCTGAAACCGATTCGGACTGCCGGCCATCAGAACCGCCGCGACGCCGTAGCCGGCGAAGCCGAGGGGCCAGGCGCTGTCTTCCCAGTACACCCGGGGCGAGCCGGCGCCCGATCTCAGGAAGTCGATCAGGGAAACATCATGCCATGGCAGCGTGTGGCTCACGAGAGTCACCTGGCTACCCTGTCGGACGATCCGGTCAGACGCCCAGACGTCCAGGCCCTCTTCGCCAGCAATGATCATCTGAACGGCCTCGCGCTTCATTGGTCCACCGCCTGGGGGCCATCATCGAGCTGGCGGATGCGCTCTTCGGATACACCGATGCTGCGCAGCAGCATGGTTCGCAGGGTTGGCAACACCTGGTCCGGCGCCGGCTGGCCGCTGTACACCCACCGGATGACCACTTCATAGATGGCGCCCATCCAGGCATACGCCGCCACCTGGGTATCCAGAGGCGGGATATCGCCTTCCGCCACAGCACGATCCAGATGGCTCTTGATCAGGCCGGCAAAGCGGTCGTGGACCTGCAGGCGCTTTTCCTCGAAGGCCGTCCCCAGGCCGGCTGCCTGGACCAGGAAGATCTTCGCCAGCTTGCGGTAGCGGCCAAACGTGTCCAGGCATGTCCTGAGAGCGGCATCCACCCGCCGTATCCCGCTCTCCTCGCCGGCCATGGCTTCTTCAAGCTGCTTCTCCAGGAGGCCGGCGAACTCATCCACCAGCGCCAGAAAAATGCGCTCTTTGCTGGGAAAATAGGAGTAGACCGCCCCCTTCGAGGTCTGTGAGGCCTCAACAATCTCGTCCACCCGGGCTTCGTGGTAGCCTTTGCCGGCAAAGACCTCAACCGCGGCCTCCAGAATGCGCCGGCGCGTGCTTTTGGGTTCTTCAGTCCCACCAATCCAATCCAGCATGCTCCTCCAACTCCTCTAAGACGCTATCCCGAGAGTATAGACCGACTGGTCGGTCTATAGTTTAGCACAGACAGCATGCTTTGGTCAACAAGCCAGACACGGAAAGACGCGGCCAGGCTAAACCTGAGGCCGCGTCTTTCCGCTGGCGTGGTCGGGGAGTGTGGTGAGAGCTACCGGTACAAGTCGTAGAGGCTCAAGCGCTGTCCGAATAACAGGCTGCGACGCCCAAAGGGGTCAATCAGCCGGCTGTGGCGCAGTCCCAGGATAGAGCTGCGCGGGTGGTGGAGTGAGCGTGTCGCAGGATGCAGCCGCGACAGCGAACGACTTCGATGGAGTGTCGAAAGAGAGTGGTCACGCCCCAGGAACAGCCGGCTACCCAGGTGCCGGCGCGTTGTCAGGCCGTGTGAAGAAAACCCAAAAGGCGACGTGGTGAGGTGCCCTCGGCCGAGCAGGCTATGGCTGGACAGCAGACCGCTGCCCAGACGGGAGTGGCTTGAAGGCAGATGACTGCTGTGGCTCAGCGTTGTCTGCCGCTCAAAGGCCAGGCGAGCCTGGGCATAATCGACCAGCAAGGGCGTGACCGTCGAGAGATCCGCCAGATTGCCCGTCAGGGTCGCGTGTTCGACTTCCGTGAGCAGGTCTCGCTGAGTCACAAGCAGGCGCTCAGCAGTGTTGAACACATCGCCGGTAGCTCCAGAGTCATACAGTAGATCGAGGGCCGCGTTGGTACGTCCCAGAGCATCATAGACGATGTCGTGATCTTCGAGCCGCAACCCATCCAGGTGCGTCAGCGCATCGTCGATAAGCCTTGTGATGTGGTCGATGTTGGCCGCGTGAATGACGTCTTCCAGGTATGCAGCCTCGCCGGCTGCCTGGGCTGGTGTGCTCGCACCGCCGGCCACGAAAAGTGTGGCCAGAAATAGTACAGCCAGTACAAACCGTGAACTTCTGTGCAGCATATTCTTACTCCCTTCATCGTTGAAGTTATCAGTGTTGTCCGTAGGTCTGTCTACGAGAACGGCCCTTCCCCAAGAGGAAGGGCCGTTGACCATGGATTATCAAATCCTGTATTTGGTTGTTTCAGGGTACTCGCCTGGGCAGTGTGCGATTTTACAAGCGCCGGCTGTTTACCGGGCGGCAGTCGCCACCGGAATCACCAGTTGCATCCCGGTAGCGATCAGGTTCGGCTGGGAGATGTTGTTCACCTTGGCAAGTTCCTCAACCGTTGTGCCAAAGCGACTGGCAATCGTGCCGAGGGTATCGCCGGCCTGCACAGTGTAGATCCGTGTCCCTCTGTCTACCTGGCCAATCTCCGTGTTGTGTGCTGAAACACGGGAGTTGTTCAGGCTGCTGCTACGCCGGCTGAAGAAGCTGGCGCCACGGCGGTCCAGGAAGCTCCGGCTGGCGCGATTCGAGTCACGGGCGAGCAACTGGCGCTCGAAGATGAGCTGCTCTTTGGAGAGGTTCACCCAACTGTCGGCCACGGCGCGCAGGTCTTCCAGATCGCCGCTGATGACAGCCTGCTCAAGATCGGCCAGGAACTGGAAGCGATGCTCCAGCAAGGCCACTGCAGAGTCGAATACGTCACCGGTCTCGCCTGTCTCATCGACCAGGTCCAGCCCGCGAGAGGTTTCGCCCAGGGCTCGATAAACCTCGTCGCTGATATCGAGATCCACCGGCCGGCCAGTCGCCAGGGCCGTAATGACCCGAGCCATGGCCGTGCGGGTCGCGGCATCATCACGAGCGATGTCTACAACACTGGCAGGATGAGCAGCGCCCAGCAAAGTGAGGTTATTGCCCATCTGGCGATCGAAGGCCAGCCGGCGCTGGGACAGGTCCACCAGCCCGACGACGACCACGTTGAGGTCACCGATATCTTCGCTCAAGGTGGCCGCCTCTACCTCGTGAAGGAAGTCCAACTGAGTCAGCAACAGGTCCTCGGCGGTGTTGAAAATGTCGCCGGTCGCTCCTGTATCGTAAAGTTGGTCGATCGCGCGATTGGTGCGACCAATCGCGCTGTAGATCACATCCTGATCATCCAGGGAGAGTCCCCGGTGATCAATCAGTGCCTGCTGAATGAGGTCAACCACGCCGGTTATGTCAGCTTCCGCTACAACGCTCTCAACCACGGAGGCGCTGCCGGCGGCGTGGGCTCGCGGGGCAACGCCAAAGGCGACAAACGCGGCCGCAAGAAAGAATACTACCATACTTATACGTACAACTCGGTGTAACATCAGCGTCTCTCCTTTCAACAATCCTTCTGAGTTAACGGTCAAATTTACAACCCAATCTCTACAACAATACAATTTTAGCCCGCGTAAGACACTCACTGCGCGGCGGCGTGTGTACCGTGTTCGCACTGTAATGCCCTTCGTCATCACCCCCTCAAACAACAAAAAACCTGCCCTAAACTTGGCAGGTTTTGGTTTCAGGTCATCCAGTTTTCGCTGTTCGGTAGTATGACCACCCGCGCTCCCCGGGTCTTACGTCTGGGGTTGAAACTTGCTGGCGTTTGCACATTCGGTCTGGTGAAGCGCCGGCCTTGACAGGAATTCCATCTTCCATACAATCTTGATAATTCATTTCAGCCGGACGCGGCCCGCCTTCGCACCGTCCTTCTACCTCCGGCAAGTGTCATGCAAGGGGAGAGCACTTATGGCCCGATTCCATCTCGTCCACCCGGATGACGCCTCGGAAGAAGTGAGAGCTGTTTACGCCGACATTCAGCGCGAATTTGGAAGAGTGCCGACGTTTTTCAAATCGATGGCACTCAACCCGTCGATTCTTCGCGGGACGTGGGAGAAGATCCGGGGCACGCTGCTAGAAGGCCAGGTGCCCCGAACGGTCAAGGAAATGATCATCGTCGCCGTTAGCAGTGCCAACAACTGTCTGTATTGCCAGGAAATGCACTCAGCCCTGTTAGGGGCAATGGGTATCAACGGGGACACGCTCGCGGCGCTGATGCAAGACCTGACCGCGGTCGAACTTCCCACACGCATCAAGCTGGCAATCGGGTTTGGCGTGCGTGCTGCTACGGACCCGGCCGGCCTCTCCAATGAAGACTTTGAGCATCTTGCGCAGGCCGGCTTCTCCCAGGCCGAGATTCTTGAGCTCGTGGCCGTTGCGGACCTGGCCGCTTCGCTGAATACCTACGCGGATGCGCTTGCGTTGCCGGCTGACGAGTTTGCGGGCACCGGGAATAACACACGATGAACCAGCAACTGACCAACCTCAACGGACCAGAACTGGAAAAACGTTACCGACAACTCCTGCAAGAGACGCGGGTCATGTCAGCACGGCTGGCGGTTGTGAATGAGGTCTCGCGGGCTGTCAGCACAGCGTTAGAGCTTGACGCTGTCCTGGAAGTGGTGGTGGAACAGACCAAATGGGTGCTGGACTACGACCGCTGCCACATCGCACTACGCAATCAAGACGGCGAAACATATCGCCAGTGGTGGCTGTACAACCCGGCCGACCAGGCGGACAGCGCTCCCAGCGCCCAGGCACGAGCCCAAGCACAAAACTTCCCACTGAGCGAAGGGCTGGCCGGCTGGGTGATCCGCCACTCGCAGATTCTCCGCCCCGGTGAGAGGACGCCTGCCAGAAGAGACGCCGGCTTCGCGGAGTCTCCGCTGCCGGCGGAGGCTGCAGGTTCTACCCTGGCTCTTCCACTGACTGCGGATGGTGAAACGATTGGGGCTCTGATCTTTGAGAGCCGGCAGCGTGGAGCCTACAACGACGCCGATGTCAGGCTGGGCACCATTCTGGCGGCGCAGATTGCGGTGGCCATCCGGAATGCGCAGCTTCTCGAGGAAAGCCGGCGCCGGACGGCATACATCGAAGCGCTGAACGCCATCAGCCGTGCCATCAACGCCAGCCTGGACATCGACGAGGTGTTTCAGACCTTCGCCATTCAGACCAGACGGTTGATTGAGCACGACCGGATGAGCATCGCCTTGCTAGATGCTGGCCGCAAAACGCTCCACGTGTACGCTGTTTCCACCGATGGTGAATCAGCATTGGATACAGGCGTGGAACTGCCCATTGAAGGCAGCGCCGTCGGCGGGGTGGTGACCAGGCGCCAGCCGATCATCCAGCCAGACACCCGGCAGGGCCAGTTTCAGGAGGACAAACGCCTGCACGAGATCGGTATCCGGTCCTACCTGGACGTGCCGCTGACCGTGAAAGGGGAAGTCATCGGCACGCTTAACGTAGGGTGCCGGCGACCAAACGCCTTCAGCCCGACCGATGTCGAAACCCTGACCGAAATCGCAAATCAGGTCGCCATCAGCATCCAAAATCAGCGCCTACATGCCGAGACGCAGCAGTTTGC
>CAYYSH010000028.1:0-9694 GCA_964474265.1 uncultured Anaerolineales bacterium | reverse complement strand
ACTCGCGAACTCGAAGAAGTTCAGGCCCGGCTCATCGAGGCCGAGCGTTTCGCGGCCGCGGGCCGGCTGGCGGCCGCCATCGCCCACGAGATCAACAACCCGATGCAATCCATCCGCAGCGGTCTCGAATTACTGGCCGCCCGCATACCAGACCATGATGAAGTATCACGAGAGTATATCGAGATTCTGCTGGATGAACAGGCACGAGTGAGTGGCATCATCCGGCAGATGTTGGACTTTTACCGGCCGCCACGCGGCAGGCGTGAACTGACGGACGTAAACGAGGTCATTCGACGTGTGCTGCGCCTTGTCGAGATGGAGCGACATGACGTTCAGGTGGAAACCCGGCTCGATCCAGAGCTGCCACTGATTCACGCCGACGCGGATCAGCTCAAGCAGGTCTTCTTCAACCTGACACTGAATGCCATTGAGGCGATGGCACGGAAAGGCCATCTGGTCGTTACAACCCTCAGCACAGGCGACGGCATGCTCATCAGCTTCGCCGATGACGGCCCTGGAATCGCGGCCAGGGACCTCGGGCACATTTTCGAGCCATTTTACACGACCAAACCCGATGGGCTTGGCATCGGTTTGTCTGTCAGCCGGAGCCTCATCGAAGCACACGGCGGTCAAATCTCCGTGCAGAGCCGCGAAGGAGAGGGCACCACGTTCGAGATCCGACTGCCGGCCACGCTGGAGGGTGAAGATGGCTGATCAGGCTCGCATCCTGGTCGCCGACGACGAGAAACACGTCGGCTTTTTCCTGAAGGAGACTCTCACACAGGCCGGCTACGAGGTCGTACTGGTCCACGATGGCCATTCCGCTGTAGGCCGCCTGGTGAGCGACGGGCCGTTCGACCTGATGCTCCTCGACATCCGGATGCCTGGCAAAGACGGGGTCGAGGTCATGCGTGCAGCCCGGGACATCGATCCCAGCACGATCGTCATTCTCCTCACCGGCCACGCCACCGTGGAATCTGCCATTGCGGCTGTGCGAGAGGGAGCGCACGACTATCTGCTGAAGCCGGCATCGATCGAAGAACTCCTGCAAAGTGTGGCTGATGGTCTGGCGAAACGTCAGCGTCTTTTGCGACAACACGTCCTGACCGCCGAGTTGGCAGAGAGCCTCCGCGAGTTGCAAGAGACTATGGGGGCAGCGGCTCCCTCACCGCCTCTGGAACCGGCGAATGTGATCCGGGCAGGCGCGCTCACCATCGATCTCACGGCACACGAGGTCACACTGGGCGAGACACCTGTCCATCTGACCCCAATCGAGTTCAAGATCCTGGCCACGCTGGCACAGGCTGCCGGCAGCGTCCTGACGCCGGAGGAGCTTGTGGATGCCGTGTGGGGTCACGAGACCGAGTCGTGGGAAGCCCGCTCCCTGCTCAATCCCCATCTTACCCACCTGCGCCAGAAGCTCCGACCATCCCCCGACGACCACCAATACATCACCAACGTCCGGGGCGTTGGCTACAAGTTCGTTGGCCCGTGACACTGGCCAGAGACGCTTCGGACCACCGGTTCACCAGTCCCTATTCCCGGAACCTCAAGTATTTCTCAACCAACTCTCATGTCAGATGACGCCGGCCGGCTGTCATCCCAGTAGTTAACGAGGTTCAAGTGCGGGGGAGACCCGCATCTCCTGGCAATCTGTAGCCCGGTCGAGAGCCTGTTGTCGAAATTCCGACAGACAGATGGCGCAACATTTGCTATACTGCTCAAGGCTTCGTCCAGGCATACATCGCTTCACGTGGAGGGTAAGTTGTGACTGACCTGTGGAACGTACAGGGGCTGAATTTATTCGCCGGCCTGGACCCCACACAGAAAGAGAAGGTATTTCGCATTGTCAGAATGGAGCACTTTCAGCCTGGTGAGTTCCTCTTCTGCCCAGGCGATCCCGGTGATCGGCTCTACTTGCTTCATCAAGGCAGGGTAAAGACTTTCGTCTTATCAGAACAGGGCCGCGAGAAGATTATGCACATCTTCCATCCCGGCGACGCTTTTGGAAGCCTGTTACACGGCGCATTGAACAGGGACTTACCCTGGGCCCAGGCCCTTGATCATGTCACAGTCAGCTCAATGGACGAAGCTTCTTTTAAGCGCTTCATGCAAACGTGCCCCGATCTCTGCATGAATCTGTTTCGCTACATGACAGCACATCACATTGCCGACATGCGGCGTATGGAGATTCTGATTCACACGCGAGCCAGTCACCGGCTGGTACTGACTCTGCTCGATCTGGGAGACCGACTGGGGTGCAGTGAGGCCGAGGCGTTTGAGCTGGACCCATGTTTCACGCAAGAAGACCTGGCAAACATGATCGGTGTGGTGCGTAGCACGGTCTCGACACTGATCGGTCAGCTCCAGCGCAGAGGAGTAGTGAGCCGGCGAGGCCGGCGCCTCATCGTCCGTCGTGGGGCGGCCCGGCGCTTCTTAAGCGAAGATAAAGCGTGATAGCATCTGGTCACAACCTTGAATTCCGGGGTTGCGCGGTCAAGACCGAGACGCCTAAGACATGTCATTCTGAGCGCCGTCAGGCGCGAAGAATCTCGCTTCACCAGTGCAAATCAGAGATTCTTCGGCGCTACGCGCCTCAGAATGACATAGGTTGGCAGGACGAACAATCTCACTGCGTAACTCCTGTTAATTAGTAATCTTAACAGTTTCCCAACTATATCTTATGATTAAAACAGTCGGGCTTATGCTATACTGTAGTCAGCCGAGGATAATCCATGTGGGCCATCAGGGAGTCAATGTGTCGTGTCACCTCATCTCTTGATCGTTGACGATGAACCACAGGTGGTCTTCTTTCTTCATCAAGTATTGAAGTCCACAAGACCCGACTGCGTTGTCTCAACCGCCCTGACTGGCCAGCAGGCGCTTCAGATAGCCCAAAGCCAGAAGTTGGACCTGATGATCATTGACTATCAGCTTAAAGACATGGATGGTCTGACACTCATGGCAACCCTCGGAGAGGTGGCCGAGCGGCCTTCGGCCATCATGATAACTGCCGGCCCCCTACCAGCTATGGCCGGCGAAGTCGAATCGGGCGTGCTCTACTATATCCAAAAGCCCTTCTCGATGGCTCAGTTAACGACAGCGGTCAACGAAGTGCTGGACACAAAGGGCTCTGCCTCGAGTGCCGCGAAGAAGGGAACCGCGGAGCGGGACGGCCATCCTCGAGAATCGATTCGCGGCAACCAGGCAGAAGTCGATGTTGCACGGAGAGGTTGAAATGTTAAACGAGAACGGAACTTTGGCACTCGGCGAGCTGGCATATATCACGATTGAGCGGCGGTACCGGAAAGGGCACATTCTATACATGCCTGGTGACCCTGCCGACACCATCTTTCTGCTTAAGGCCGGCCGCGTTCAGCAGTATCACCTGTCCCTTGAGGGGCGCAAACTGGTCACCGTGGTACTCAAGCCGGGTGATATCTTCGGCGCTACAGCCGTCACCAATGGACACAGACGTCACGTCTTCGCAGAAGCCCTGGATGACTGCGTGGTAAGCATGCTGGACCGGCACCAGGTGAAGGAATTGTTGCTGCGGGAACCCCGGGCTGCACTGCTGTTTATCAATAAGCTGGTCTGCCGGCTAAATCGCGCGGAAAAGAAACTGGAGGAATTGGTATTCGAACCCATTCCGGTACGCCTGGCACGCTGCCTGCTTGAGGCGGCCGAAAACGACGTTGTCGATGGATTCAGTCACCAGGATATCAGCGAGATGCTCGGCGCTTATCGCGAAACAGTCACCGTCATCCTCAATCAATTTAAGGAGCGGGGGCTAATCTGCATCGAGCGCCGGCGTATTGTGATTCGTGACCGCGCCGGCCTGCATCATGTGGCATACGGCGATGAAATGCCTGACCCCGGCTCACGCACCGACGGTCGAGCCATGCCCGCTGTCGCCGGACGTCAGACACTGGCAGCTTGAGACAACTGAACGAGGTGAGCGATGAAGCCCCCTAATGGCAGCACACCAATGATGCATAAGCGCACCAATCAGGAGTGGCTAGCAGCGCTGCGCAGCCGAGGGCCGGCTCGTGAACAGGCCCTGGCAGATCTGCAAGCCCATCTCGTTCGGGCTGTGCTTGTCTATCTCAGCCGGCACCGTCAAGACTTGCAAGCTTTGAAGCGGAGTGAGTTGATGCAACTTGTCGAAGGTTGCACCATCGAAGCAATGCGGGTAGTGGAGGCGAAACTGGACACCTTTCGTGGCGACAGTCGATTTACCACCTGGGCTTATGGCGTTGCCATCAAACACGCAGCCGGTGAACTACGCCAGCGCTCTCGTCACTCCACCCCATCTGCACAATAACCCATCCTCATCAGACCAGAGAGCGTCGCCCGCACACTGCTCGCGGTAAGCCTGCCGCCCTGCGGGGTAGCGTCATACATGCTGTTCCAACAGCATATCCGTTGCGGCTGTGGTTTGTAAGGAGCGAAGGTGACATGATTGAGCAAGACATCTCTCCTCATCCCGGCAAAGTGCTTGTGACTTTCACGATACCATGCACCATCTGGGCTGATACCATTCATCTGGTGGGCGATTTCAATGACTGGAACAAGGAATCCCACCCATTAGTGCAACATGAAGATGCATGGACCATCACGCTGGAGCTAGACAGGGGACGCGAGTATCGGTACCGCTACCTGTTCAACGGAAGTGAGTGGTGCAATGACTCCAATGCCGACAAGTACGTTCCCAATCCATACGGGGGCGAGGACTCGGTTGTGATCACCTGAACTGAACCTGCTCGCACTTCCACCGCCGGCACCTCCCCAGATCCAGCCCGCCATGGCAAGCCGAGCCACGCCGCCTGAGAGGTCACCAGTCCCATGGGGTCCTTTGGGGCGCTTTAATGTAATATCTCCGCTCACCACCCCATCAAATCCCAGTGTCACAAGGATAACATGGGAGCACTGAACCTGAGATGCGCAGGGAGACTGACGTGAGTAAGGCTTTAGAACGCGACATCATGCTGGGAGCAGTGGCCGGCATCGCCGGGGGCATCGTCTTCGGCGTGGCCATGCACCGACTGGGCATGCTGGTGTCTATCGCCGGCCTGGTCGGTTCCTCGGCTCAAGGCGTTGGGTGGGGGGTTCACCTGTTCATCAGCGCCATCGTCGGCGCCATCTTCGGCGGCTTATATCGCTACCTGCCTGGCGGATATGCAGCCAGCCTGACAGGCGGTGTGGTCTACGGCTTCCTGTGGTGGCTGATTGGACCGCTCACCCTCATGCCGGCCCTCCTGGGAGAGCCGGTTGTGTGGTCCCTGATTCAGGCTCAAGCTACTTTCCCGTCGTTAATAGGTCACCTGTACTACGGTACCGTGACCGGGTTGACGTTTCACCTTCTGGCAACAGCTTATGATGCATTGCTTCACCCTGGCTGGCTGGATGCCGTCCCAGGTCTGGGAGCAAAGCCGGCCCGTCCTCGGCGGCACATCGTCATTCTGGGGGGTGGCTTCGCCGGCCTGGCCGTGGCGCAGCGCCTGAACCAGATCTTCGCGCGCGATAACAGCGTTGAAGTCCTGCTGGTGAGCGAGAGCAACTACCTGTTATTCACCCCCATGCTGGCCGAGGTAGCCTCCAGCAGTGTCGAGGGGCGACACATCAGCAGCCCTATGCGCGCCTTCTTCCCGTCCAGCGGACCCGGGCGCCGGCAGCGCGTTCGTTTCCATCACGCTCGAGTCGTGGGCATTGACCCGGCCCGGGAGACGGTCACTGTTGTCGCCTGCGATGGATGCACAATGCAGGAAATCTCCTACGACCACCTGGTATTAGCACTGGGTGGCCGGCCTCACTACTTCGGGTTGCCGGGGATCGAGGAAAACGGGTTCACCCTCAAGTCGCTGGAGGACGCGGAGTCCCTGCGGGATCACGTGATCAGCCAGCTCGAGCGCGCTGACGCCATCGACGATCCTGCGGAGCGCCAGCGCTTGCTGACCTTCGTGGTAGCCGGCGGCGGCTTCTCCGGGGTCGAGACTATCGCTGAACTGGCCGACTTCGCCGCCAGCGTACTGCGCTTCTACCCGACGATCCGTCCAAACGAGCCACGCTTCGTTCTGGTGCACGCCCAGGACCGCATCCTGCCGGAGATCGGGCCAGAGTTGGCTGCGTACGCGCTTCAGAAGCTCCGGGCGCGGGGCATCGAATTCGAGCTGAATGCGCGTGTCACCAGCGCTACCCGCACCGCCGTGGCCTTGCACGATGGCCGGGTGATTCCGACTCGCACGCTGGTCTGGACCGCCGGCAACCAGCCCAACCCGCTCCTGAGAGAGCTGCGCTGCGAGCTTGATAGCCGCGGCGCGGTGATAGTGGACGAGACACTGCGGGTGAAGGACACCACCAACGTGTGGGCTGCCGGCGACTGCGCCCATGCGGTCGATCCTCACACAGGCCGGCCATACCCTGCCACAGCCCAGCACGCCCTCCGCCAGGGCAAAGTCCTGGCGGACAACATCGCCGCAGTGTTGCGCGGCAGACCGCTCAAGCCATTCCGCTTCCGCACGTTGGGTACACTCGTGGCTTTGGGACACCGCACAGCCGTAGCCGAAATCCGGGGTTGGAAGTTCTCTGGCCTGCTGGCCTGGTTCATGTGGCGAGCAGTCTATTGGAGCAAGCTCCCGGGCGCCGAGAAGAAAATCCGCGTCTTCCTGGACTGGATCATCGACCTTTTCTTCCCGCGCGACATTGTCCAGACAAAGGGCCTGATGATCGAGACACCCGTCCCAGGTCCACGCCAGAGTCCATCCCAAAAGCCTGCGCCTGGAACCTTGCCCGAGATTCGACCCGAAGTTCAGGAGGTGATATAATGACCTCATCAGCCTTGCACGAACGCTCGTTCCTGGAGGATGCTGCCCAATCGGCAGTGGCCGGCGCTGTGGCGGGCCTCCTGGGCGGACTGTTCTTCGGGGAGGCTCTGGCGTATCAGGGACAGTTGCCTCTGGTCGCCGGCCTGCTTCGCACAGCCAACCCCTGGGTGGGGTTCACCGTGCACATGCTGATTGCCGCCCTCGTGGGAGCCATCTTCGGGGTATTCGTGGCACGCTACAAGCTATCCTGCGGCGCCGGCCTGGTCTGGGGGACCGCCTACGGGCTGATGTGGTGGTTCTTCGGATGGCTGACACTGCTCCCCCTGGCGCTGGGACAGCCGATGTGGTGGTCCGTCTCTGCCGCACGACAGGGGTTCCCCGATCTGATTGGCCACCTGGTGTACGGCGGTGTGTTGGGAGCGGCGCTGACTATGCTGCGTCCGGCACTGGCTGGCACATTGGTGATGCCAACACGGGAACGATTGGTGGGGCCAGCCATCAAGGGCGCGCTGGCCGGCCTGGTCGGCGGAGCAGTCTTCGGTGCCGGCATGAATTCGCTGGATATGACCAGTGTCATCGCCCGGCTTGTCGGGGCCGAATCTGCGGCGACCGGCATGCTGGCGCATCTGGGATTCGGTGTGATCATTGGGGCCGGCTATGGCATGCTCTTCGGTCGCAGTGAGGAGAGTGCCGGTCGGGCACTGGGGCGCGGTGTAGGCTATGGCTTCATCTGGTGGGTGGTCGGACCGCTGACCATCATGCCACTGGCATTGCACCAGGGATTGCCGTGGTCGCTGGCTGCCGCGCGCAGTGCCTTCGCCCTCCTGGTTGGGCACATTCTGTATGGCGGTTTCACCGCGCTGGCATACCACGTGCTGGACAATCTGCTGCGCGCGCTGTTCTCCGACGACGTCGGTCTGCCGTTCAGCGAAGAGGGAATCGGCACGCAAGGACTGAGCGCCATCGCGCGGGGCGTGCTCGGCAGCGTGGCCGGCGGCCTGGCGTTCACGGCGGTGATGTTACACGTTGGGATGCTCCCCCGTGTGGCCGAGTTAGCCGGCGCCACCTCGCCAGCAGCCGGCTTTCTGGTCCACATGACCATCAGTTCACTCATCGGCGCCACGTACGGGCTGCTATTCCGGCGGGAGAGCTACTCGTTTGGGGCAGCAGCCGGCTGGGGGGTGGTTTACGGGCTGTTCTGGTGGGCGTTGGGTGGTCTGACGCTGTTCCCGGTATTTCTGGGTGGCAAACCCCAATGGGAGTTGGCGCAGGCTGGCCAGACCTTCCCGTCGCTGATGGGGCATGTGGGCTACGGCGTGGCAACTGCTGTGGTCTACTATGCGCTGGCAGAGCGCCACAGCCGCTGGTGGGCCGGCGACCAGGAGCAGACGCCAGCGGAGCGGGACACCTGGCGGGGCAAGCAGGCAGCATCCCCAGGCCCAGCATTGTGGACCATGTCGCTGGTGATGGTGATCACACTGGTCGTGCTGTTCAGTTAGTGGTTCGAGGCCGGAGATTGGGTCAAGACTCGAGTTTTCCCGCGATTGATTTCGGACGCGAGGTGTGTGGCCGGCTGGACGTAGCAGCCAGCCGCGAATGGCTGGTCACCAACGGTATCGGCGGCTACGCCTCGGGGACGGTGGCCGGCCTGCTCACCCGCCGCTACCATGGCCTGCTCATCGCCGCCCTCAAGCCGCCGCTGGGGCGCACGCTGTTGGTGACGAAACTCGACGAGACGGCGACCTACGACGGTCGCACCTACCCGCTGCACACCAACCGCTGGGCCAGCGGCGCAGTCGAGCCGGCCGGCTTCCACCACCTGGAGCGCTTCCACCTGGAAGGCACAACCCCCGTCTGGACCTTCGCCTGCGCCGACGCCCTGCTGGAGAAGCGGGTGTGGATGCAGCACGGTGCCAATACCACCTACATTCGCTACGACCTGCGCCGGGGCAGCGCACCGCTCTCGCTGGAGGTGAAAGCCCTGGTTAACTACCGGGGCCATCACGGAGCCACCCACGCCGGCGACTGGCAAATGCAGGTTGATTCGACGCCCCGCGGCCTGCAAGTGCTTGCCTTCGACGCGGCCACACCATTCTACCTGCTTAGCGATCGGGCTGATGCCACCCCCCAACATGACTGGTACCGCGACTTCTTCATGAGCGTGGAAGAGTACCGGGGGCTGGACGCACGCGAAGATCACCTGCACGCCGGCACGTTCTGCATCACCCTCCAGCCTGGCGAGTCTGTGACCTTCGTCGCCACCACCGACCCCTCCCCCAACCTCGACGGCGCATCGGCCTACGTTGAGCGACAGGCGTACGAGCAACGCTTACTCGTAGGGGCAGGTCTTGCACCTGCCCCCGGTGGGGCGGGCGCAAGGCCCACTCCTACGGACATCGAACACCTGGTGCTGGCCGCCGACCAGTTCGTGGTTCGCCGGCCTCTCGCCGATGCGGAGGAAGGCCACTCAGTGATCGCCGGCTACCCCTGGTTCGGCGACTGGGGTCGCGACACCATGATCAGCCTGCCCGGGCTGACCCTGGCCACGGGCCGGCATGACATCGCGCGAAGCATATTGCGCACCTTCGCCCGCTACGTGGATCAAGGAATGCTGCCCAATCGCTTCCCGGAGGTTGGGGAGGAGCCCGAATACAACACTGCGGACGCCACCCTGTGGTATTTTGAGGCCATCCGTATGTACCATGCCGCTACTCAGGATGACGAACTCCTGCAAGAGCTCTTTCCCGTGCTGGAGGGAATCGTCGATTGGCACCAGCAAGGCACACGCTACAACATTCACGTGGACCCGGACGACGGTCTGGTTTACGCTGGCGAGCCGGGCGTGCAACTCACCTGGATGGATGCCAAGG
>CAYYSH010000027.1:0-16040 GCA_964474265.1 uncultured Anaerolineales bacterium | reverse complement strand
TGCGGAGGTCGTGTTCCCCGACAACCTAAAGACGGCTGATCCGATCCTGCCCTGACGGCCAGTCGTAGACCAGGCAAGGCAGCCTCTGGCTTCTTCCAGAGGGCTGCCTTGCCCCTTGCGTTGCGTTTGGAAGACAACACCTTTCCAAATAAGAGGAGCAAGGCATCCCCAGATGCCGTTCGCACGGGGGCGTGCTTCACTCCTCGGTTGTCATTCGAAAGGTGTTGGTTTGGAAGAGGGTAAGCAATGGAACACACCTCATACTTGATCTGGGCACTTTTGTGGATCATCGGCTGGGGCACTGTAGGCGGCATAGTGACGCCACGCATTTACGAGCGAAAAGACCTGGATGTGTCTCAAGCTGCACTGTCAGGGGCGGTCACTGGTGCGGCCGGCGGACCCTTCTCCCTCGCCGCTTTGTGGTACCTGACGCCCAAACTGGACTGGAAATGGGTGGTCATTCCAGGAATCGTCGTGGGCGTGATCTTCGCCGGCGCCTTCGCCGCCGCCGATCCCAACAACCTGTGTGTCACTAACGCCGGCTTCGTGGTCACCCAGATCGTCAATGGGCTGGTAATCGGCACCATCTACGGCCTGATGGCATTGGGGCTGACCCTCATCTTCTCGATTCTGGGGATCGTGAGTTTTGCCCATGGCGAGTTCTACATGCTCGGCGGCATGGCCGTTTACTACATCACCAACGTCTGGTTCCCCGGTGTGCACCCGGTCATCGGCGTACTGGGTGCCGCCTTGCTGACGTTTGCGATAGGTGTCATTTTCGAGCGGCTGTTCCTGCGAGCCATGAACACGGGCGCGGTAGAACGCCCTGGGGAATACGCTATTCTGGTGACCTTCGGCCTGGCTTTCTTCCTTCAATACCTGACCCTGGCTCTGGTGGGTGCCAATCCCAAGAAAGTGCAGCGCTTTTTCGAGTACCCAACAGTCAGTTTGCCTTCGGCCGATAACCCCAGCCTGCTGAAAATGACGGCCGCTACTGTCAAGTTATTTGATCTGGTTTCCATTCCATCGCCCCGATTGACAGCGGCCATCATTGCCCTGATTCTGCTGGGACTGCTGATGTGGTTCCTGTACTACACGTGGATTGGCAAAGCCCTACGAGCTGTAAGCCAGGATCGACAGGCAGCGGCCGTGACCGGGATCAACCCCGATACGATGAACACGCTGGCGTTTGGCCTGGGGGCCATGCTGGCCGGCCTCTCCGGCGCATCGCTGGTTCAGGTATTCTCGTGGGTGCCATGGGTGGGCACACCAGCCTCAGCACGCTCGTTTGTGATCATCGTGCTGGGTGGCATGGGCTCGCTGCCGGGTGCCTTCATCGGCGGGCTTATCGTTGGCCTGGTCGAGGCACTCGGTGCCGGCTGCGTTCCCGACCCACAGCGAGCCGCCGCCTACATCCCGGCCTATGGCATGTTCATCCTGACGCTGGTCCTCTTGCTGAAACCAACCGGTCTCTTCGGGAGAGAGCTATGAACCGAACCTGGTTGATGTGGGGACTGGCTGGTGCCGGCGCCCTGCTGTTAATCATCGCGCCGGCGGGCCTGCAGAACTCCCCCTACATCATGCACATCGCAATCGTAGCCTATTTCTATGCCGTCCTGGCATCGAGTTGGTCGTTATTGGCCGGCTATGCCGGGCAGTTCTCCTTCGGTCACATGGCCTTCATGGCAGTCGGCGCATACACAACCGGGCTCTTTGGCAAGTTCGTACGTCTGACAACAGCACCGACGCACCTCTGCCTGGAAATACCAATTGGAAAGTACTGGCTCGCATTCGTCAATACCAGCGTGCCGAATTGCCTGGAGTTAGGCAAGGCCAACATGCCTGTCGGAACGCTCATTTATCGGTTGCCGGCAGCGTTTGGCATCACTCTGGGCATCATCATGGGCGGCATCTTCGGACTCCTGATCGGGGTGCTCGTTTTGCGGCTGCGCGCCACATACCTGGCACTGTTCACCATCGGGTTCTCAGAGATTTTGCGTGTTGCCCTCAACGCCGAGATAGACATCACCAACGGGCCAAACGGTTTGGAATTGGCTCCACTCTTTCCCAGAGGTGTCCACTTCGCAGGCTTTTACTTCGGGCCAACTGACAAGATCCCGCCGTACTACGTCATGCTCGGACTGTTCTTGATCTCGATGTTGCTGATGTACTGGCTTTCCGTTTCACGGTTCGGCCTGTTCATCCGCTCAATTCGCGAAGATGAGGAAGCAGCAGCGGCGCTTGGGGTGCATATTGTGCGCTACAAAGTGCTGGTATTCGTCATCACCAGCATGATCGCAGCGGCAGCCGGCGCGGTGGAAGCCCACTACATCGGTGTGATCACCCCGAACATCCTGCTTATCTTGCAAATGAGCCTCGTCATTTCCATGGCTGTCATCGGTGGGCTGGAAAGCCTGGTGGGGGCTGCCATTGGCGCTATCATTATCGAGTTTGCGCTGGAGTTTCTGCGCACCAGCTTCGCCATTGGGCCTGTGGTAGTTGATATGACGAACTGGCGACTGGTTTTCTTCGGCCTGCTGCTGATGCTGACGCTGCGTTTCTGGAACAACGGGTTGATCTATCCGATCATCCGCTGGCTAACACGGGCCGGCGTGACCGAAGACACGCTTGCAAAACGACAGACAGTAGCAGAGGTGCAGCAATGATCGAGCTTGACGTCAACAACATCAGGAAGAACTTCGGTGGCGTGCAGGCGCTAAACGGGGTCTCGTTTAAGGTGCGTGGGCCAGAGTTGATCGGCCTGATCGGACCGAACGGCGCCGGCAAGACCACCCTCACCAACATCCTGGACGGCATGATCAAGCCCACCAGTGGCACCGTGTACCTCAACGGTCATCGAATAGACACCCTGCCGCCATACGCAGTAGCGCGAGCCGGCCTGGGGCGCACCTTCCAGGTAACGCGTGCCTTCCGCAGAATGACAGTGATGGAGAACCTGATGGTGCCGGCCATGGCTATGCACCCCACTGCCCGTCAGCGCGATTTCCACGACAAGGCAATGAACGTGCTCAGGTTCCTGACCATCGAGCACCTGGCGAATGAGTACGCACGGGCACTGTCGGGCGGCCAGCAGAAGCTGCTGGAACTGGGACGATTGCTCATGCTGGACCCGGACATCATTATCCTGGACGAGCCATTTGCCGGCGTCCACCCGAAGCTGATGGAGATCATTTACGACTACATCACCACGGTCAACGAGCAGGGCAAGGCATTCATCATCATCAGCCACGACATGGACACCATCTTCACGCTGAGCAGGCGACTTCTGGTGCTCAACTTCGGCGAACTCATCGCCGATGGCGACCCGGAGGTCGTCCGTCATGATCCAGCAGTCATCGAGGCATATCTGGGCGAGGAAGAGGAGGAGGCCGGCCCTCCGATACCGAATCTCTCTCAGGAAAAGGACAGGGACGAAAATGCTTGAAGTCAGAGATCTGTATGTCGGCTACTATCGGGATCTCAATATCCTTCAGGGCGTTTCGATCAAGGCCGAAAAGGGAAAGATCACCACTGTGCTCGGGGCCAACGGTGTGGGCAAATCGACCATGCTCAAAGCAATTTACGGATTCCTCAGGCCCAACGCCGGCGAGATTCTCCTGGAAGGCAAAAACGTTGTGGGCGTTCCCACTCACAAGCTCATCGCCATGGGAATCTCGTACATTCCTCAGCAGCCGGGTATTTTCCGCTGGATGACAGTCGAGGAGAACCTGGAGTTGGGCGCCTGGACCTTCCGCCACGACAAAGCGCGCATCAAGCGCAAGCTGGAGGAAAACTACGAGCGCTTCCCACAACTGCGGGAACGCCGTCGGTCACAGGCTGGTGAACTCTCGGGGGGCATGCAGCGCATGGTGGAACTGGGCCGCACCCTGATGACCGATCCCAAGGTGATCCTTGTGGACGAGCCGACCGCCGGCCTGGCCAAGCTCTTGTCCGAAGAGGTGTACCAGATGCTGGTAGATCTACGGGACCGTGAAGGCAAGACAATCGTTCTTGTCGATCAAGAGATCCGCCAGGCCCTCAAGATCGCTGATTACGTGTACGTCCTGGAACTGGGACGCAATAAATTCGAAGGTCCGGTCGAAGAATTCACCGACTTGCAGAAAGCATTCTGGGCGTGAGAGCTCCGGTGCAAGGCGAGAAGGATTAGATCGCACTTTACGTGCCCTGAAGCCCCCGTCCATTCGACTATCTGCCCAAAGCTGCTGCCCGAGAAAGGTCTGCCCATGCTACTCAATCTCGCTCCCTCTACGCAAAGTCTCGAACCGTCCCCAACGCTGGTCATCAACGAGCGAGTACGCCGGCTCACAGCCGAGGGACAAACTGTCTTCCAGATGGGGTTCGGGGAGTCCCGCTTCCCGGTCCATCCGAAGATACTGGACGCCTTTCGAGAGCACGCAACAGCGCGCTCCTACCCGCCGGCGACTGGCTTTCCCGAATTGCGGGCCGCCATCGCTGACTTCTACGACCATGTGTTTGGGTTAGACATCGCGCCACAGCAGGTCATCGTTGGGCCTGGCAGCAAAAGCCTGCTGTTCGCGCTGATTCAGGCACTTGACGGCGATCTGCTTTTGCCGCGCCCGTCCTGGGTTAGCTACTACCCTCAGGCGCAGGTAGCTGGCAAGCGAGTGACCTGGATCAACACCCGGTTCGAGAACGAGTATTGTCTGACAGCGGAGGAACTGGTCGCCGGCCTGACCCAGGCACGCCGGGCTGGTCAACAGCCACGCGTTCTGATCCTCACCAATCCGGGCAATCCGACCGGAGTTGTCTATCCTGCCGGCACGTTGGAAGAGTTGGCAGGCGTAGCGCGAGAGAATGACATCACCGTGATCAGCGACGAGATCTACGCGTTGATCAACCACTGCGACGTTGCTCAGAGCACGGATCAAGAGCGGCCGCATGTCTCCATTGCCAGGTACTTTCCAGAAGGAACGGTCGTCACCGGCGGCCTGAGCAAACATCTGTCGTTGGGAGGCTGGCGCTTTGGGCTAGCCGTGGTGCCGGCCGGGCAGGCCGGCGGCGCTCTGATGCGCGCTTTGACAGCCATTGCGGGAGCGATTTGGTCCGCGCCGGCCGCGCCCGTACAGCACGCCGCCATAGTGGCCTACAGTGGTGATCCAGACGTCATGGCCTACATCCGGAGGTGTGCCAGGATTCACGCTGCTGTTACTCACGAACTCTATGCCCAGATTCGGGAGGCCGGCATTGCATGTCCCCCACCTTCGGGCGCGTACTACCTGTATCCTAACTTCAACATCTGGTCCGAGATATTGCGCCAGCGCTACGACATCGCTACGTCGGATGAGCTGGCCACACGACTGTTGGATGACTGCGGCATCGCTGCTCTGCCAGGAACGGCCTTTGGAGCCCAAGCCGGCGAACTCTCTCTGCGGCTCTCCACCAGCTACCTGTCAGCCAGAAATGACGCACACGCCACGGCTGTGCTGGACGCCTATGCAAGCGCATCGAGCCCAGCAGAATTCGTGCGAGACGCCTGCCCGGACGTTTTGGAGGTAGGCCAACGACTCCGAGCCTTCGTGGCAGGTCTGACCTGACGAGTATCAGTAGTTGAGAAAGCTGAGAGCCAGCATCCCCAGATGCGGCTCTGTGAGGCATCTGGGGACGCTTCACTTCTCGAAATTCTCAGATACTGAGCATCGAGCCTGAAGCAAAAAAGAAAGGAAGCAATTAACCATGTCTTCAACCGCTGATAAATGGCAGAACTACTGGCAAACAAGTGTGAGCGACCCTCAACCGGATGAGGTGATCATCCGGGGGTATCCACAAAGTGAAATCATCGGCAATCTCACTTTCAGCGAAGCAGCTTTCCTGGTAATCAGGGGCCGGCTGCCCACAGAGAACGAGGCCGGCATGATGGACGGGCTGCTGTGCGGTCTGCTGGCTTTCTCCAAGGGGCCGCCGCCCTTTGCAGGCCGCGTGGTAGCGTCGGCTAACCCGCAGTTGATCGCCGGCGTGGCCGCGGGCGTGCTGGCCCAGGGCGCCCATGCCATCTCACCCGAGGAATCGGCGCATTTCATCCGCGAATCCTACGAATTTATGCAACGAGAAGGTCTGTCCATCCAAGAGGCCGCCGAGCAGATCGTGGCCGACGCGCGGGCAAATAAGCGCCGCATCCCTGGCGTGGGCCATCCCACGTATCGCGGCGTCGACTCCCGCGCGGCCAAGCTGCGCCAGTTGGCCGAAAAATACGGCTTTATCGGCGAACGTACGCTGTTGTACGAGGCCATTCATCGAAGACTGATCGAGGTAACCGGCCGAGACCTGCCCCTGAACGTCGATGGGCGTATGGCTTGCATCATGACCGAGATGGGCTTCGACCCCCGGCAGATGACAGGCATCGCCTGTCTATCCTTCATCCCAGGCATTATCGCCGATGTGTTCGACGAGATCACCGAGGGCCGGCGGCTTCGCACTGTGCCTGATCCTGTGTTCAGCTATGTTGGCGAAAGCCGGCGATCCCTCCCAGACGAGTGGCGAAAGGGGTAGATATCATGCGACCACTGGACGGTGTGCGCGTGCTGAGCCTGGGGCAATACATGAGCGCCCCGTACTGCACCATGCTCCTGGCCGATGTTGGCGCCGAAGTGATCAAGATCGAACGGCCCGGAACCGGCGATCCACGGCGGGTGATTGCTCCCTTCGCTGAAAGCAGGGACGGCCAGCGGATTGGTGGCGGATTTCTGGCATACAATCGAAACAAGAAAAGTGTGGTTCTCGACCTGCGCTCGGACGAGGGACGCAAAATTTACAAGCAGCTTGCGGCAGTCTCTGATGTCGTGGTAGAAAACATGCGCCCAGGTGTCACAGGCCGGCTAGGCATCGACTACGACACCCTGAAAGTGATCAACCCACGTCTGGTGTATGCCGCCATTTCAGGTTTTGGGCAATTGGAGCCTTTCAAGGGGCCTTATACCGACTGGCCGGCCTTCGACATCGTCGTGGAAGCCATGAGCGGTATCATGCATCTGGTAGGCTACGAAGACCGACCGCCACAGTGGACCATCTACGGCCTGGCTGATCTCTACTCGGGGCTGGTGACAGCTTACAGCATTATGCTGGCGCTTTTCATGCGCGAGCGAACCGGCGAGGGGCAATTCGTCGATACAGCGATGTATGACGCGATGCTATCGCTCAACGAGCGCATGGTGATGTTGTATTCGCTCACCGGTCAGATGCAGCCGCGCGGCAGGATGCGCTACCAGGGGCCACGGGCAGCTTTCAAAGCGAGGGACGGCTACCTGGCCCTCAACATACCGGACAATTTGATGTGGCAACGCCTGTGCCAGGCCATGGACCGCGAGGACTTGATCGACGACCCGCGCACAGCGGATGGGCCGGCCCGCGGAGAGAATGCCGGCTTCGTTCGCTCGGTGGTGGAGGCGTGGCTGGCGGACAAGTCGCGCGAGGAGGCCCGCATCCTCCTGAGTGAGCACGGCGTGCCAGCCGGCCCGGTTCACACCGCTGAGGACATCTTCAACTGTCCGCAAGCGCAGGCGCGCCGGATGCTGGTTGACATCGAGGACCCGGATTTTGGCACCTACAAGTTTGCTCGCAGTCCGATGATGCTTTCGTCGTCGCCCGGAGTCCCCACCAGGCGTCCCCCCCGCCTCGGCGAGCATACCCGGCCGGTGCTGCAAGAGCTATTGGGCTACAGTGCTGCCGAATTAGATGAACTCGAGGCCGGCGGTATCATCCAGTCCACGTGATGCTGCATGCGTGATCCGTGACAGGCCGGGGCACGGATCACGCTTCCACCTTACTTCGCAAGGCGGTGTCCGAGACTTGCTCTTTTCCCGTTTCCACTGTCCGGGCACCACCATTGCGAAAATCCTGCTCTGATGTTACAATCAATAGTAATTGTGGCAACAACTTCGCAAGTTCACTGCCGACAGGAGTTGCGCGGCGTCGTTCCCCACCGTTTTGCGAAAAGCCAGATGCAAGAGTGCCGCATTCTCCGCCTGCCCGGCGGTAAATCTGGATTTCGCACGGATCGGGTCGCGTAACTGCTGTTGCTGAAAGGAGTTCGTCTTCGTGTCGTTTGAAGGAAAAGTCGCTCTTGTTACCGGTAGCTCGCGCGGGATCGGCCGGGCGATCGCCGTAGAACTGGCTCGGCGTGGAGCCGATGTGGTGGTCAACTATCTCCGCAAAGCAAGCGGTGCTGAGGAGACTGTCGCAGCCATCGAAGCACTGGGCCGGCGGGCCCTTGCGGTCCGCGCTGACCTGCGCGAGATCGACCAGATCGACGCCATGTTCGAGGAGACACAGAGGGTATTCGGCGGGCTTGACATCCTGGTAAACAATGCAGCCTCGGGCTACAACAGGCCGGCCATGGAGCAGCGGGTCAAGGGCTGGGATTGGACGATGAACATTAACGCTCGTGCCGTGCTGTTTGCCAGTCAGAACGCAGCCCGGCTCATGGAGCCCAGAGGTGGTGGCAAGATTGTAAACATTTCCAGCCTCGGCTCATTTCGGGTCTTCTTGCCAGAATATATCGCCGTGGGGGCATCCAAGGCCGCGATGGAAGCTCTGACGCGCTACTTGGCCGTTGAGTTAGGCCCGATGAACATCGCGGTCAACTGCGTCTCCGGCGGTATCGTGGAAACAGATGCCCTTAAGTTCTTCCCCGTTGGACAGGAGTTGCTGGAGGCGGCGGCGGAAAGAACGCCGGCTGGCCGGCTGGTGACCCCGGAGGATATCGCCTACGCAGTTGCGTTTTTGTGCAGCGAGGAGGCTTACATGATCCGCGGGCAGACGATCATCGTTGACGGGGGCCTGAGCCTCCCATTTTACTTCCAGAGTAGTCCTTAGCAATCAAGGGCAGGTGGTACCAGGTCGGGTGGTTAAAGTCCGGGAAGCAGGCCTCCGGCACAGTGATCGTCACCGGCATCTCGCCATACTCAATGCCGTCGCCCACGGCCAGGATGCGGAACTCGTAGGTTCCGGGGCTGGCATCGGAAGGTGCCTTCACCCGCCCGAGGAAAGATAGCTCACCCTCTGAAGGAATAGGAACATCGGTCATTTCCGCCGGGTCGAACTCCACCCACGGCTGATAGGATTCAGGCACCGTCTCCAACGTCAGGCGCTTGATGACGCCTACGACCGTATCTTCCACCAGGGTGCGAATGAGCTCAGGCAGGTCGCCGGCATTCCACAGGGGTACAGCTTTCCCGCCCGTCGGGGCGGCCCAGGCATTCCAGTAGACCACCAACTCCGTCTGCGTCGGGTCTGGGAACCACGAAGGGGTCACCACCGATAACAGGGTGATGTTGTGCTCGGCCAGAGCTGCCAGCTCGGTTTGAAAGTCCAGATCATCGGCAGTGCCGGGTATGCCGTCTCGACCTGGGTCGAGCATATGGGGAGGAACACCTGTCTCCCACCGCCGGCCTGGCCTATGCGGCTGCGGATAGGCAATGCCCTCGTTTAGATCATCGTCGTGCGCAAAACTGTCACCAAAGATCAGCAGCAAGCGACGCGCGTTCTCACGCCACCCGATTGCAGGATCGGCATGGGCCTCGTAGATCGCCCGGGTGTAGGCCTCGGGCTGATCGGTGCCGGCATTTGCCTGCAGGGCATCAATGGCAAAGCGAACGGCGTCCCGGTCGGCGGTGAGGGGTTGTCGAAGCCGATATGCCACGTTGTCCTTGGTGCCGTAGGGATCGATCGGATAGTCCTCGATGTCGATTACCCCGAACTGCACATCTGAGATCAGGCGGTTGAGATCGTCCATGATGCGGATGGCATTTTGCTGTGCGGAGCGGATGACGCCGGCCATGCTTCCCGTGGTGTCAAAGGCGAGCATGATATCCCCTTTGGCCGGCGTGCGCGGCAGATAGATGGTCAACTGGAAGGGATAAATCTCCCCCGGGCACATGTTTTTGTCGATAGGGGGCAGGAGCTGGCCGGGTACAGCCTGGCCTGGCTGACTCGGAGGATCGATCGCGTTGATGCCACCCGCAGATAGAGGAGGGCCGGCTGTTGCTCCAGTCGAGCCAAGCAGCAACAGGCCCGACAGCAGTAACATCAGCAGCAGACGCCAGATACACCAGTCATCTGTAGTTCGACAGGCAGGGAGTGGTTTAGCATGCAGCCATTCGCCATTGGCCAGTTGTAAAGGTTTCATAATGGGTCACCATCCTTGTGTGAGGGCAGGCCGGCAACGGTTCAACTCCTCCGTTGGATTGGTCACACAAAAAGTGAACGAGTCAGATACATTTCAACTGGTAGGCGGCATACGAAAAGGGTAACTGTCGGGGGGACAGAGGCTATACCGTCGAGAGTGGTACGGTTTTTTGGCCTGCAGGCCGTGGACTCCTGTAGTTTAATTATATCAGTTTGCGCAGGGGTTTGTCAATACCCGCTGGCGAAACGTTGGGTGAAAGTCAGGTAAGCGCGAGGGACTTGTACGCAAATAAGGCAAAACGTGAAGCGCAAAACCGAGAGAGCTACCACAGATCGGTCATCACGTTTCACGTTTTGCAGACCGCGGGAGACGGACGTCGAGTTTCGTTCGCGATGTAGAGTCAATTGCTGACACGAGTGACGTAGGCGTTGGTGCGGGTGTCCACACGCACGACGTCGCCCTGCTCGATGAAGAACGGGACATCCACCACGATCCCTGTTTCCAGTGTGGCTTTCTTAGTACTGCCAGACGCAGTGTCGCCCTTGAAGGCCGGCGGTGTCTTGACGACCTCCAGATCCACGGTCGTCGGTAGCTCAATCCGAATGGCTTCGCCCTCATGCATCGCCAACTGGAGCGTCATGTTCTCTTTCAGATAGTTGACCGCATCACCCAGCGCCTCACGCGACAACACAGGCTGGTCGTAGGTTTCAGTGTCCATGAAGTAGTAGAGGTCACCATCCTGGTAGAGGAACTGGACCTCCCGACTTTCAAGCCGCACATCCGCAAGCCGATCATTGGACGCAAAGGTGCGATCAATGGTTGAACCGGTGCGCAGATTCTTGAGTTTCGTTTTAACCGTAGCGCCACCTCGGCCAAGCTTTTGGTGTTGGTAAGTCAAGACCTCGAAAAGGTCCCCATCCAGTTCAAAGACGGTACCTGGACGAAGATCGTTCGCTTCAATCATTGTTGCGTTAAGCCTCCTGGAAAAGTCAGTTTCTCAGTGATCAGTTTGCGTGTCTTCAATGATAGTCCGGTTTTGACATGCCGTCAATCGCCTGCTGACCCCACTCATCGGGATCAGTTTCGACCGTCACACCCACGAAAGGCATCGACGCTAGAAGTACTCTTCATCCCAGTCATCGGCAGCACTGTTCCAGCGGTCGCTAAGCGCCCGGGCCTGTTCGCCGCCGGCAATCCAGTTCACAGCCGCCTCTGGGAGTTCGTGCAGCGGCCCCTGGCGCACAGTGCACGCCGGCAGCGAGTCCAGGAAGACGTGGCCGTACCGCTTCGTCAGCACGCGCTTATCCAGCAACACTACAACACCTCGATCCGTCTTGCTGCGAATCAGCCGGCCAAACCCCTGACGAAAACGCAACACGGCCTGCGGAACAGCATACTCCATGAACGGATTCTCGAACGTCTCACTGCGAGCAGCGAACACGGGGTCAGTGGGCACGTCAAATGGGAGGCGGGCAATTACCAGGCAACTGAGCGCCGGCCCCACAACATCCACGCCTTCCCAGAAGCTGCGCGTGCCCAATAACACGGTGTCGCCGTCCTGCTTGAACGTCTCCAGCAGGTGGGCACGTGAACCATCGAGCCCCTGTCCCAGCACAGCGATGCCGGCCCGCCCCAGTGGCCGACTGATCGCCCGATAAGTCGTCTGCAACTGGCTATGAGACGTGAAAAGGGCCAGCGTTCGCCCGTGAATCGCCGCACACAAGTCCACCATCGCCTTCTCCACGGTTTTCTGATAATAGGGCTGGCCCGGCTCAGGAATGTCGGTAGGGATGTAGAGGAGTGCCGAAGCCCGATAGTTAAAGGGCGAACCCACGGCTAACTCACGAGCGTTCCATACCCCCAAACGGTCCTTGATATACTCAAAACTGTCATTTACCTGCAAGGTGGCCGACGTGAGGACTGTGCTGACCCGACTAGCGAACAGGTGCCGGTCCAGGGTCTCGCCAACGTGGAGTGGCGCGCTATTCAGGGATAGCCGCTCCCACTTGGGCTGCCATGTCAACCACTGGATGCCCTCGGCACTTGGCTCGGCAATGATGGCATGCAAGCCGGCCTGCAACTCCTTCAACCGCCGGCCATAGCCGGCCAACTCCCCCATGATGGCTTCGCGTTGCGGGATGCCCTCGGCCTCGTCATCGGCCAGGCTGGTATACAGCCGCGCCAGTCCCTCAATCAACCTGTCTAAGGCGATACGCATGTTATCCCAGACAATGGTCACATCGTCCCAGGCCGGCTGGATGCGCATCTCGTTCGTTAATCGGAAATGGTATTCCTGAGACCCTGCCGGCGGCCCCTCCTCAGCTTGCTCCTGCGCAAAGCTCTCCAGGGCGTTAAACAACTGATACAGGTGAGTTTCCAGCCGCTGTGCGACACGCTGCTGCGCCTGAAGGTGCTCGGCTGCACGCTGCCTGGCCGGGGCCGGCAGTTTGCTATGCCGGATTCGAGCACCGACATCGCTGAGCAATCCGGGCCGGCTGCCGTCGCCTGATCCGGCCAGCCCCACCAGCACACCCTCGACATCGGCCCGCTCCACCTTGAAACCGAGTTGATTTGTGGCCTGGTCTTCCAGGTGATGTGCCTCATCGATGATCAGGTATTCATAATTAGGCAGCACCCGGTTTTCCGACAGCATGTCCGATAACAACAGGGCATGGTTCACGATGAGGATGTGGGCGGACTCGGCCCGCTGACGAGCCCGGTAGAAGAAATCACGCCCATCACGGGCATAAGGACAGGTATCGGGGTTACAGCGCTCCACCTCGGCATTGATACGACTCCAGGCTGCCCGTTCACCACCCCGCAAAGGTAATTCAGCCACATCGCCCGTGGTTGTGGAGGGCAGCCAGGTCAGAACTTTGATGAGCAGCCGAATCTCGTCCTGGGTCAGGTTATCGCGCCGGCGCAGCAGGTCCAGGCGATGCCGGCACAGGTAGTTGCTGCGCCCCTTCATGATAGCCACACGCACGTCCACATCGAGCAATCTGGCCAGCGTAGGCAAATCCTTGTTGTAGAGCTGATCCTGGAGATTGATCGTGTTGGTAGAAATCACCACGCGCCGGCCATTGCGCACCGCGTGAAAAACGGCCGGCACGAGGTATGCCAGCGATTTCCCAACACCGGTGCCGGCCTCCACCAGCAACACCTGACCTCGATTGAAGCTCTCAGCCACGGCGCGCAACATCTCCACCTGCTGTGGCCGGTGCTCGTAGCCGGGAAAACCCTGGGCGATCCGTCCGCCGTCGGCCAGCAAACCTACCAGACCATCAACATCCAGGGGTGTCAGGCGCGGGGCCGGCTCCAAAGGCTCCGGCTCTTCAGCGCCCACCAGCAGCCCCAGGGTATCTTCGCCGAAGGCTCCTTTGGCCAGCAACTGCTGCGCGATGGTGCCAGAGAAAGCGTGTCGCGCGCGCCGGCGCGCGGCATCCTGGAAGACCACCTTGAGCGGCCAATCGGCGCGAGCTGCCAACTGGCTGATCTCTTGCAGCGTCTCGGGATTCAGTCGCTGCAGCCGATCTGTCAGCCGCAGGAACAGGTCCTTGGCAGCCATGGCATCGTCCAGCGCGCGATGGGCCGCCGGCAGGTCGATGTCCAGTTCCTCGGCCAGTTGGCTCAAACTGTACCGCGCCGCATGGGGTACCAACAGGCTGGCAAGCTCGAACGTGTCGATGGGCGCGTTGTTCAGCAGCGCACCATGGCGTCTGAGGAAAGCAAGATCGACAGGTACGCTGTGGCCTACAACGGGGTACTCGCCGACGAACCGCATCAGCTCTGGCAGCACGTCGAACAGCGACGGCGCACCCTCAAGGTGCTCGGGCGTTATCCCGGTCAACTGTTGAATGCGATAAGGCAGTGGACGCGCGGGGTCAACGAAAGACGACCAGGTATCGAGAACCTCATCATCCCGGAACTTGACCGCTCCGATCTCGATGATGGCATCTCGGTCCGGGTCCATGCCTGTGGCCTCGATGTCGAGGGCCACATAGATTCGGCTCACATGTGCTCCATTCTAGGACATCGGTGTTGTCTAAAGGCCGGCCTCGGCGCGCAGGACGTCAGCCTTGTCCGTGCGCTCCCACGGGGCGTCGATGTCGGTCCGCCCGAAGTGGCCGTAGCTGGCTGTGGCTTCGTAGATGGGCCGGCGCAGGTCCAGGTCCCGGATAATGGCTCCCGGTCGCAGGTCGAAATACGCACGAATGAGCGCCTCAATCGTCTCGTCATCCACCCGGGCCGTCCCGTAAGTGTTGAAGTTGATGGAAACTGGCTGGGCAACGCCGATGGCGTAGGCCAACTGCACCTCGAAGCGGTCGGCCAGGCCGGCGGCGACGATGTTTTTGGCAACGTAGCGTGCCGCATACGCCCCCGACCGATCCACTTTCGTCGGGTCCTTGCCGGAGAAGGCACCTCCGCCGTGGCTGGCCATGCTGCCATAAGTGTCCACCATGATCTTCCGGCCCGTCATGCCGGCATCCCCCTGCGGCCCCCCGATCACGAAACGCCCTGTCGGATTGATGAGGTAGCGCGTATCCCTGTCCAGCAGCCCGTCCTGCACCACGGGCCTGACAACGTGCTCGATCACGTCCTCACGGATCTGGGCCTGGGAGATTTCCGGTGCGTGTTGGGTCGAGACGACGATGGTGTGGATGCGGGCCGGCCTGCCGTATCGATACTCGACGGTCACCTGGGACTTGCCGTCGGGGCGTAAATAGGGCAACGTGCCATCCCGGCGCACCTGAGCCAGCCGTTTGGTCAGCGCATGCGCCAGGCTGATGGGCAGTGGCATCAACTCTGGGGTCTCGCGACAGGCGAAGCCGATCATCATGCCCTGGTCGCCGGCCCCGACCGCCTCGATCTCCTCATCCGTCATTTCCCCCGTCTTCGCCTCCAGCGCCTGATTCACGCCCATCGCGATGTCGGCAGACTGCTCCTTGATGGACGTGATGACGGCACAGGTCTCAAAATCGAAGCCGTACTCGGCACGGGTGTAGCCGATACGCTGCAGGGTCCGGCGAGCGATCTTCGGGATGTCAACATGGGCTGAGGTGGTAATCTCCCCCATCACAACAATCAGACCGGTGGTGGCTGCGGTCTCGCAGGCCACGCGCCCGTAGGGGTCATCCTGGATGATCGCATCCAGGACTGCATCCGAAATCTGATCACAAATCTTGTCCGGATGCCCCTCGGTCACCGATTCCGAGGTAAAGAGATAACGCGGTGCTTCCATTAAGGCTATAGACATGGCTCTTTTCCTTGCATGAACTATGTAGACGAGACGGGGAGACAAAGTGACAAGGAGATCAGCTTCCCTATCTCCCTGTCTCCCCTGCTCCTCCGCTCCCCTGCTCCCTTGCTCAGACTACGTACCTTCCTGCCACGAGCGCAGGTAGCGCTCCTGTTCGGGGGTGAGCGTGTCAATCTGGATGCCCATGGCGTTCAGTTTGAGCCGGGCAATCTCTTTGTCAATGGCTTCAGGGACCGGGTAGACCTGTGGCTCCAGACGGCCGGCATTCTGGACCATGTACTCAGCAGCCAGGGCCTGATTGGCGAAGCTCATGTCCATGACGCTGGCCGGGTGCCCCTCGGCGGCGGCCAGGTTGACCAGCCGGCCCTCCCCCAGCAGGTTGATTCGCCGGCCATCAGCAAAGATGTATTGCTGCACGAACTCGCGAGGCCGGCGTACCTCCACCGCCAGTTCCTCCAGCGCCGGGATGTTGATCTCCACGTTGAAGTGGCCCGAGTTCGCGACGATCGCCCCGTCTTTCATGACCTCAAAGTGATGTCGATCGATCACGTTGATGTCGCCGGTGGAGGTGACAAAGATATCGCCCACTCTGGCGGCTTCCAACATCGGCATGACCCG
>CAYYSH010000026.1:13640-16110 GCA_964474265.1 uncultured Anaerolineales bacterium | reverse complement strand
GGTATATCGATGCGCCGGCCGGCCCAATCAGCCATCCAGCCATCCAGCCATCCAGCCACACCCCCCCCACCATCATCACCCGTGCGGAGTGGTGCACCAACTGTCGCTATCCCACCAACTGGCCGCCAGAGTACGAGACGCCGGTGAAGTTCATCATCCACCACACGGTGTCGCCCAATGATCAGGACGGGTACCAGGCAGTGCGCGCCATCTATGCTTATCACGCCAACACCCGGGGGTGGGACGACATCGGCTACAACTTCCTGATCGATAACCAGGGCCGGGTCTTTGAGGGGCGGTATGGGGGCGAGAACGATGAGGGGCAAACCGTCGTTGGTGGACATGCCTTGCAGTACAACTACGGGAGTATCGGCATCGCGCTCATTGGGACCTATTCCGAGGTGCAGCCGCCGGCTGCCACGGTCGACACGCTGGTGGATTTTCTGATCACCAAGGGCTTGCGGTACAACATCGGCCCGTACGATGAGGGGCCACTGGCCGGCACGAACTTCCCGTATGGCGTGCTGGGTCACCGTGACGTGTTGCCGGGCCACACGGTGTGCCCCGGTCAGGCGGCCTACGACCTGTTGCCGGACATTCGCGCGCGGATGGATGCCGGCATGCGGGAACACATGGGCGAACCGACGACAACGCCGTCGGTCACGCCCTCGCCCACGGCAACGTTGCCGGCCGGCTGCGATGAACTGATCAAGAACGGCGGATTCGAAAACGACATTGACGGCAATGACCAGCCCGATGACTGGCAGATGAATGGCGCCATCTGGAGTGGCTTTCTGACCCATTCCGGCCAACGTGCCATGTTCCTCGGACTGACCAACAGCGCCGCCGATGTGCCATCCACCGCCGAGGTCTCACAGCCGGTGCTGCTGCCGGCGGATGCCGAACAGAGTCAGCTGACCTTCTGGTACTACACCTCGTCCAGCGATCCCGCCGGCGATGCGCAATACGTCGAGCTGCGGGACACCCTCGGCGCGACAATCGCTGTTCTGTGGACGCCGTCGAACCCGGATACCGATGAGTGGCGTCAGACCACGGTGGACCTGAGCGCGTATGCCGGCATGTTGGGCCGGCTGGTGTTCGGTGTGACGAACGACGGCGATGGTGAGGGGAAGACGTACATGCGGATCGATGATGTGTCGATCCTGGCATGCGGTGCGGGTGGTGAGGCGACGCCGACGCCCACGTCGACGGCCACGGGCACGCCGGCGGTGACGCTGACACCAACGCTCACGCCGACCGCCACCACGACACCCAGCCCAACCCCAGTCCCGCCGACCCCGACGCCTGGCCCAACGGCGACCCCCAGCCCACCGCCGGCCAATCTGGTGTGCACAAACATCCTGGACAACCCGGGGTTCGAGGACGGCGAGGCATTCTGGACCATTCCAGCCACGGATTTCCCCGGCCGGATCACAACTGAGCAAGCACACAGCGGTGAGCGCTCAGCATTGCTCGGAATCCTGAATCCAGAGCAGGATGTGTACAGTTTCTCTTCGATCTGGCAGGATGTGTTTATCCCGGCCGATGCGCAGAGCGCGACGTTATCGTATTGGTACTATCCAGTTTCTCTGGATCCCGAGGATCGGCAGATTGTCGAGGTGCGGGAGCCGAACCAGGAAATCCGCAATCGGTTGAAGGGCTTCCCAGGTGATACCTCCAATGAGCAGAAGTGGCTCTTTGGCAGCTTCGATTTGACCGAACACTATCCGGGAAAGACGGCCCGGCTGTACTTCAGTGCTTTCAATCGCAATCAGGACGCCAACCCCGGTGGTGTGACGGCAATGTACGTGGACGATGTGTCGCTGGTCGTGTGCCGGCTGAGCAGCGAAGGATGGCCATATCGTGTCTATCTGCCGCTCGTGGGCCGGTAGGTGGGGTCATGCCGGTCGAGGATGCTTTGAGCTTTGGACAGCCGGCCCTTGACCAGATGAGGGATTAGCTCAGGAATGGGGCATCGAGCGTACTTTCACCGTATCCTTGTTGCGTAATCTCCGTTGTTACTTTTGCAAGGCAAAACAAACTCTTTGGCGCTTCCGCAGAGTTGAAGCAGTCTATGCAAATTAGTGGGGGTGAGTTGACCCTTCCGCTGCCTTGACAGGCATGTCATTCCGGGCCGGCGCCCAGTGGAGGTGAAAACCTCCGTTTCATTAGCGTCAGGTGACAAGACGGCCATAAGCAACAACCTCGTTTCCTGCTCCGAGGGTCGCTGTGGATCGCCTGACGGGCCATCGCTTTGTCCTGCCAATCGAATTAAAGGAAACAAGCCACATGAAGTGCCCTCAAGATCTATCGGCTCCCTGGCACGCGCATTTGCGGACATTACAGCACATCGTGCCGCGCGTACTTCCTGGTGAGTTTTCCCCCTCCCTCTGTATGACATCAGGCTGTGTTTCATGTACCTGGTGGAGTAGTCCCTCTCTGTTTGTGCAATCTTGTCGCGCTAAGCAAT
>CAYYSH010000026.1:0-13540 GCA_964474265.1 uncultured Anaerolineales bacterium | reverse complement strand
ATGAGTGCAACGACAATTGTGCTGGCGGAAGCCCATGAAATCTTCCGAAAGGGCGTGCGCACCTTGCTAGACGCGGAAACGGAGTTCCGCATTGTAGGTGAGGTGGCCAATGGGCTGGAAGCCTTAGAAATGGTCGAGCGTCAGCAGCCGGATGTGCTAATACTTGCCTTGAGGCTGCCTGGCCTGGGTGGTGTAGATGTTACACGAGAGGTGGGCCGGCGTTCACCGCACACCCAAGTCCTCATTTTATCGAGCTATAGTGACGAGGCCCACGTGGTGCAGGCATTGAAAAGTGGGGCAACCGGGTATCTGCTTAAGAGCTCCAGCGCGGCAGATCTGATAGAGGCAGTGCGTACCGTTGCTGCCGGCAAGCGCTATCTCAGCCCGGTGCTTTACGAGCGCGCCATCGAAGCCTACATACAGTTTATGGAAGAATCGGACGACACCACGCTGGACAGGTATGAGACGCTGACTGTACGCGAACAAGAAATCTTGCAGTTGGTGGCTATGGGCTGCACCAGCGAGGAGATCGCATCTCTACTGGGTATCAGTTCACGCACCGTCGAGGTCCATCGCAGGCATGTGATGCAGAAACTCGGCCTCCGTAACCGCGCTGCCCTGATTCGCTTTGCCCTCCGACGGGGAATCATCCCGTTGGAAGACTGACCGTCAGGGCGGCGAGAGCTTATCGCCACCTTTTATCTCCGTCTGATCTCCTGTTCTTGCCGGCACATTGCCGGAGTACGCGACTTTTCCGCCTGGATTACGTGCGATTACGTATATGCAATTACGCGCGTTTACGTATAGACAATCTCCGGGAAAGCCTGTATCATACTAAAGAGACAGGATTCGTATCCGGGTACGTTACACCAAATCGCACCCCAGCTAGGCCATCAAGTAGATAGGTGAGAGATGAACATCGGCACAGCAACTTAAAAGGTTGCCCTTGTGTCGAGCAGGTGCATCTTTCTTTTTTGGCATGGGGTCTTCAGCCATTCAAGACTGAGCACCGTGCATCTCTCAGGCCGGCAGAGATAATACTATGATGACCAATTTATCAGGTTTCATACCCCGGGTTAGTGAGCGATTGCTCAAGCGGCATGGCATTGTCGTAGTGCTCGCAGGGCTGATATTGCTCATTGCCGAAGTTGAAGGGCACGTTGAACACTCTCACCATTTGGGTCGAAATGTCATGCGTGACATCCTGGCCTTCGGCGTACTTGTCCTGCTCCTGGGCGGGGCTATACTCGTTTGGTTAGCCCGTGCCTGGGGAGCACGGGCCCCCGCGGACCTCAAGCTTGACCAGGGGTGCGTGCCTGAACAGCCATTCATCAATTCCGCAGACCGGGATGAGCTGGCCGGCGCCCTCGGCAGCGTACTCGAAACGATCGTGCCTTCCGCCAGTGCCTCCCTCCTGACACACGATCCAGCCCACCATGGCGTCGAGGTCGTTGCTGAGTGCTGTGGTCGCAATGGGGTGGCTCCCATACATATCGAGCCGTCCAAAATTCCAGAACTCTGGCGCGCCTGCACTTCGGCACAGCCATGTTCTTCGCGGTCTGTCATCCCTTGCCCGACGCCGGCCACTGTCTCTGCCGTGGAACATCGCGCCACCTACTGCGTGCAACTACGCCATGACGATGTGCTGCTCGGTCTGTTGCATCTCCATCTCCCGCCACGCGCTTCGCTCACCCGAGATCAGATCGAGATGCTGAACGGTGTTGCGCCTTTGATGACCCTTGCTCTTGAACACATCGAATCACACCATAGTGCAAGCATCGAGGCGGCCGCCGCCTCGGCCGAGCGGCGTCGCATTGCCCGACAACTGCACGATCATCTTGCCCAGAACCTGGGCTACTTGCGACTGCGGCTTGATCAACTGACGGGTGATGACGCCGTGAGAGAGATTGCGGCCATTCGACAGGAGTTGCGGCGGATGCGCGACATCGCCGACGATGCCTACGAGCAGGTGCGCGGAACACTCGATGTTCTGCGAAGTGACATCTCCATCGATCTGGCGACAGCCCTGCTCGCTCTTGCGAAGTCGTCAGGAAGTCGAGGCAACTTCCAGGTCGACCTTACAAGCGAAGGCCGGCCACGCCCCCTGCCGCGCCACGTACAACGCCAGATCCTCGACCTCTTCCGAGAAGCTCTCGCCAACGTGGCAAAACATGCTCATGCCCGTAAGGTCATCATCAGGCTTGCGTGGACAGATGAGGCTTTGATGATCCGGCTTGCGGATGATGGGAGTGGGTTCGAGCCCAATAGTATTCAAGCCAACGGACACTATGGGCTGGAAATCATGCAAGAGCATGCAGAGGAGCTACAAGGACATCTTACACTTGCCTCACACCCGAATGTAGGTACCGAACTCACTTTTCGGCTTCCGCTTGCGTCCGCTTTTTCGTCCCGGTCCATGCTGAAAGGATAGAGGCAAGAATGAGGGTACTGCTGGTTGATGATCATCCTCTCTTTCGGGAAGGATTGGCGAGCGTGCTCCAGAGCCAACCCGATTTCGATGTGGTTGGGGAAGCCGGCTCCGTGTGCGAAGCTGTTGAAATGGCTCGAGCCCTCCAACCCGATGTCGTGGTCATGGATTTTTGCTTGCCGGATGGTAGCGGTGCGGATGCCTCGAGGGTGATCCTGAGTGAGCGACCGCGAACGAAGATTGTGTTCCTCACCGTGCACGATGATGACGACTGCCTGTTTGCGGCTATCTCCGGCGGAGCGCATGGGTATCTTCTCAAGAACGCGGGTGCGAAGGAGTTGGTCGCGTCCTTGCGGGCCCTCAAACATGGGGAAGCAGCGATTTCTCGAACCATGACGGGGCGCCTCCTGAGCTTGTTGTCGCGCCTGGGGCTGCCGCAGGAGCGTCAGCGCATTGAACCGTCGAGCGAGTTGACTGCACGTGAGGTGGAGATACTCAGGGAAATGGCCACCGGAGCGTCGAACCGCGAGATTGCCGAGTGCCTTGTTGTTTCCGAGAACACGGTGAAAAACCACGTGCACAACATTCTGGCCAAGCTTGGCCTCAGGAACCGCCGGGAGGCGGCCCGCTATGCCCGCCGGCATGGATTGACGAAACCTACGCTTTCTCAAGACACCCGTTAATCCTCACTTGCCAGTTGAGGCCGGCTGCTCCTCAGTTCACCGCAGCCGGCCCGGCCCCTTTGCTTCAACAAACATCCTGTACGTCCCCTGCGTTCGGGCACTAGTCCGTTTGTCGGGCAGACTAGGAAACGGTCTATCGTAAAGATAGACCGTTTTTAGTTCTCTGCGAGCGGGTGCGATCTATAGACGCCGGCTGTGCTTACTTGTACAATGACTGACATGGTATAGCCGCCATACTCTGCCCGCAACCAGCTCAGGAGGCTGAACTCTCAAAGTGGAATGCGTTCTTGTCGTGAATACCGGATCGTTGTTGGCCGCGGGTGTTGAGCGTGTCCTTTCTCGTGAAACTGATTTGCATGTCGTTACCATCGCTCCGAAGTGTGAAGCAGCGGTGATTGAAGAGGTCCGCCTCTTACAGCCCGACGTGATTGTGTTGGACGAAGGGGCAGGCATCATTGATGTGACCAAACTGCTGGTGCTTCTCGAGGAGTACTCTGACCTACGGGTGGTCACTCTGCGCGTGTCCGACACCTGGGTCGGCGTATACGATAAGCACAAGACGTTGCTTACCCAAATCGCCGACCTCGTTGCCATTATTCGATATGGTTGGAACCCGCCTTGCACACGCGAGAGGGCCTTTCATTCCCGATAGGAAACATGAATGAGCTGCGAAGCCCGGTCACACGCCAACTGCTTCAGTGCAAAATGAACATGTTGTGTCATGAGGTGCCGAAATGATCGTACAGGAGGGACCTATAATGTATTTGCGGACAATTGCCCAAATTGGTAAGCTGCACCAGAGACGGAGGTGGCTGTGGCGCGCCTTCCCTGTCTTGATGCTTTTGGCTCTGGCATTTGGGCTCCGTGCGCCAGACGTTGTGCCGCCCGCGCTGGCCCAATCATCCATCATGGCTCCTGCTTCCCCGGAGGCAACGACTGGCATCCTGACCCTCAGGGTCGTCAGCGCCCGCACAGAGCCGAACCATCCTGGCGGTGCGGTAACAAAGGGAGATCCTATCACTCAGTACAAATTTATCATCAACGAGGACAATACCGGCTTTCCCACTCAGGCTCGAACGCCGGATTGCTCTCCGTTTTTAGATCCCCCGGCTAACACGGTCGTGAATCCCGATTATCCGGCCAATTGTCAATGGCCATCCATCCGTGCACAGCCGGGTTGGGCCCCAATTGTGACCCAGGGCGACCAAACGATCCTCAACGAAACCACAGGGTTGAACCTGCCACCGGGCAGGTATCTAATCTCGGTGCTGGCAGATGGGTACAAGATCGATGGGGCTCATTTTACTGTTCCGCTGCCGGCCCCGGGCCTGGTTGAGGTGCAGATGCAGCCTTATCCGTTGCCCACAGCGACGATTCGCATCAAGGTCTTTGAGGATAACTCCCCCACCAATGGCCAGCCCGACATCCCCGCCGAACACGGCCTGGCCGGCTTCAAAGCCTATGTCAACGACTGGCTGGGTCAGACTTCGACTGACGTATACGGCAACCCCCTTTGCACCCAGTACCAGCTTGGTGTAGATGGCCGGCCCATCCTGGTGAATGGGGTGCCGATCCCCATTCCAGGCACCGGCGGTGCATGCGTGAGTGATGCCAACGGTGATATCGTGATCCCGAACATGGGCCCGAACCGGTGGGCTGTTTCCGTGGTCCCGCCGGACGGCACCGACTGGGTGCAAACGACCACCCTGGAGGGCGCTCACGATTGGGATACCTGGATCCAGGAAGGGGCCACGGGCTATGACACCGAGTTTGCCGTGGCTGGCGAACCCTTCCCCTTCACCATCTTCGGCTTCGTGCATCCTAAGGACTTGCCGGCAGACCCCACCATTACCGGTGAGATCAAAGGCGTGGTAGCCGCAGTGAAGGTGTACGTTCCGCTGAACGGTGGTCTTCCTTACCAGGGAGACATCTGGGGTGGCCTGGGAGGAGCGAAGATCGATCACGTGATCGACAGCCCATGGATTGCATTGACCAGCCTGATCCAGGGCGATACCGCGATCTATGTTGGGCAGGGGAATCCTGACGGCAGCTTTGATATCAAGCATGTGCCAGATGGGAACTACCTCCTGACCTACTGGGACGAACCGCAGAACTACATCCTGGACCTCTTCCAGGTGACGGTGGCGAACGGGCAGACCGTTGATGTGGGGACAAGATTTCTGACAGGCTGGTTTAGCCGGGTCGAGGGCACAGTCTTTCTCGATAACAATGAAAATGGGAAACATGACCCCGGTGAACCAGGAGTCCCGGACTTCCTCCTCGTCTTGCGGCGACGCGAAAACACGGAGATGGATCGGGGTTCCATCACGTTCACCACCGATCCCAACGGGCACTACAAGTTTGAGCAGGCATACCCGCTGACGCAATGGCTGGTGCTGGAAGCTTACAACGATCGTTACTACACCACAGGCATTACCTACCAGGCCGATAACCAGCCTACGGAAACGACCGTTCTCGGCAATGGCGTCGATGTCGGATACCTGCCGATCATCGGTCAGTCTGGCCGGCTCGATTGGGGTGTGAAACCCTACGCCCCCGACACCAACGGTGGCATCGTCGGTACCGTATTCTACGATACCACGCGCAACGAACTGGATGCACGCTTCTCGGCCGCCGAGCCCTGGCAACCCGGGATTCCCGGTCTGACGGTCAACCTCTACGCGACGGTCAAAGATGTCAACGGCAACTTTGTCAAAAACGCGGATGGTTCGTACAAGAAGGGTCCGCTGTTGAACAGCACGGTCACGGAGACGTGGGAGCGACCAAAGAATTGCCAGGCCCGCGATGTCGATGGCAACCCGGTGGATCAGCAGGTCCTACCCCCGGCCACCGGTGGTTACGACTGCCTGGAAGGGCCGTTGATGGGCATTCAGTTCCAGACCGGCTTCGCCACCGTGGACGGCAACTATGGTTTCACAGAAATCCTGAATGACCCCCAGACTGGTAACCCGCTGGCCCAGCCCCAGCCGATTCCGGCCGGTGACTACCTGGTAGAGGTGGTCGTCCCCAACGACGCCTATGGCCGGCCACTCTACAAGGTCACCAAGGAAGAGGATGTCAACGTCTTCGACGGCGACCAGTTCGTGCCCCAGGTCCCACCCCCGCCATGCGCCGGCGCACTCCACACCGTGGACGTCGCGGGCATCCTGCCTGACGGTCCCAATGCGGTTGTCAACCCGAGGTTCGCCGAGAACGGCGGCAGCCCGTATGAGGGCATGCAACGACCGCTGTGCGATGTGAAGCTGGTGACTTTGAGAAACGGCAGTTCGGTCGCTCCAAGCTTCACTTTCTTCACCGACGTACCGATTCCCGGGCGGTACTACGGGTACATCGTGGATGACTTGAACCTGTCCACCAATCCGCAGGATATTCTCTTTGGCGAGAAGGCCGGCATCCCCAATTCCCCAATCGGGATCTACGACTACTCGAACCGCCTGGTCACCATGATTCAATCTGACCCGAACGGTATCTTCGACGTGCTGCTGCCTTCCACAGACACGATCAACTGCCCGTCACCCAGCGGCGTATGTCCCAACCTGTACCGGCTCGTGGGCAACGACCCCGGTGTGCCTGGGCGCTTGAATCCGAACTACAACCCGCAGTTCCGCACGATTTCGGCCATCTTTGAAGTCTACCCCGGGGTCATCATCCCCGCTGACCTGGCACCGACGCAGGTAGGGGTATCGATCCAGGCCCCTGGGTCGCAGTTCAACTACGCAGTGAGTTGTGCGCTCGATACGACCACCCCTCAGTTGTTCGCTGTATCCCAGCCATACGTGATGGGAAGTGGCTCCATTACGATAACTGGTCAAGGCTTCGGCGCCACCCAGGGTGGCGGTGCGGTCGAGATAGACGATGGTCACGGCCACAAGATGCAGCTTCCGGTCCAATCATGGACCGATCGTCAGATCGTCGTAGACGTGCCTCCGGTGGAACAAAATCCGTACCAGATGACCGTGACAGCGAACAACGGTCAGAGCACCGTGAATGGCCTGACGCTCCACGTACTGGGCCCCAACTACAACCCCCAGTTGTTCGAGGTGGGGCCGGGCAAGCCCTATGCCACCATCCAGAGTGCACTGGATGATGCGGCGGCCTTCAAGAAGGCGCTGGTAGTCGTCTACCCTGGCTTGCCTGACCCTAACCCGTTGTACAACCCCAGGGGCGCTTACTACGAGAACATCATTGTCCACTCTCCGGTCAAGTTGCAGGGGGTGGGCCCCGGCGGGGTCTATCCGGATGGCACGTACGTGCCCGGGTCGATCATCGACGGTGCCGCCTTTGGCGGTGACACCGCGCTGGCCGAAGCCTGGCGGGTGAAGGTGGCCGGCCTGAGCTGGGTCGGCAACCAGAATATCTACGAAGGGGCGGTGATCTACCTCCTGGCGGAGAAGAGGGACCAGTTCAGCGGCGATTTCAGGGCGGCCATTGATGGGTTCGACATCCGAGGTGGTGATCAACAGGGCTTCCCGAACAACATCAACCAGGTCGGTGGGACCCCGACCGGCCTGCCACCTCAGGCTGAGACGCAGGGTGGTGGCATCTTTGCCAATTCCTACATCCGCTTCCTGCAGATCACCAACAACATCCTTGAGAATAATGGTGGCGCGTACGGTGGGGCCATCCGCCTCGGGACGCCGCATCTCACCGGCAAACTCAACAACAATCACAATGAAAACGCCCGGATTCTCCATAACCGCATCATTGCCAATGGTGGCACTAACCTGGCCGGCGGTATCGGGCTGTTCTCGGGTGCGAGTCACTACGAGATAGCTTTCAACGACATCTGCGGGAACTTCTCTGCCGAGTACGGCGGTGGTATCAGCCATTATGGCTACAGCCCGAAGGGCAAGATTCACCATAACCGCATCTACTTCAACCGCTCGTACGATGAGGGCGGCGGGATCATGATCGCCGGCGAGCTCCCCGCCGATCCGACTACGTTGTCGCCCGGTTCAGGCCCCGTGGACGTCTACGCCAACCTGATCCAGGCGAACCTGGCCAATGATGATGGCGGTGGGCTGCGTTTCCTGATGGCCGGCAACTTCCGATTCAACGTCTACAACAACATCATCGTGAACAACGTATCCACGCACGAGGGTGGTGGCATCGCCCTGGACGATGCTCCCGACGTGCGTATTTACAACAACACGATCATGAAGAACATCACCACAGCAACAGCCACCACCAGTACCGGTGACCCTGCACCGGCCGGCGTCTCCACGGTCCAGAACAGCAGTTTGCTGCAGGCGACGCTGCCTCCTAATGCCCCAATTTTCAGTGATCCGGTGCTGTTCAACAACATCTTCTGGGACAACCGGGCAGGGAGCTGGGATGGTAATGGCGTGGCAGGAATTGGCCTGCCAGGTGACCCGAACCCAATCCGTCTGTGGGATCTGGGGGTGGCTGATGGCACGGGCAAACTGTCGCCGAAATACTCGATGTTGCAGGTGGACAACCTGCCTTACATCATACCGGACGCTTCCAATCAGATTGGCGTCGATCCCCAGGTGGTGCAGACCTACGACACGTCAGTGGCGGTCTTCCCCTGGCGCACCAATCCGGCCGGCTTCGTTGGCATCAGCCTGGTAGCAGTCGATCTGCCGCCCAACCTGATGGGAGATTATCATATCACACCCGGGTCGCAGGCTGTAGATGCCGGCACGCACAACTCGAACGGCGTTAAAGCGCCGAAACGGGACTACGACGCTGATAGACGACCGCAGTGCATGGACGTGGACGTTGGCGCAGACGAGGTGCCAGAAAACCTCTTCGGCGACCTGAACGGAGATTGCGTCGTGAACGTGGCGGATGTGCAATTGATGGTGGCTGTCTGGCGCAACGTCGTCCCGCAGCCGGCAGGTGGCGGGGTCCTGGACACCGTGCATCGCCTGTCCAGCCCACAATCTCCAACGGCAACACCTCCGCCTGGGCCTCCGGTGGCGACGCCTGTGCCTGAGCCTCCAACGGAGCCTAAGCCTCACGACGAGTACGATCTCAACGGGGACGGTATTGTGAACATCATAGACATCATGTTGGTCTGCCAGGCCTGGGGGAGTCAGTGGTAGCTGCCGGCATCATGATATCCTCTGCCTGAGAGCAGGATGCGTATATTTGCCATAGGAGGAATACGACGATGAACGAGAAACACACCCGTCGCAGATTTAGCCGGCGTGATTTCCTGAAGCTGGGTGGTCAGGGGGTGGTACTGGGCTTGATGGCCGGCAGCGCGCGCTGGCTGCCCCGTGGCGTGACCAATCTACTGCAGCCCGCGGCGAGCGCCCGCGCGGCCGGCACGGCGCCCGACCTGCACTTCATTGGCACCGACGGTTGGATCTACTTACCGCCAACGCCGGCCATCCCGCCGTTCCATCCCGACGATCTGGCGCCGCCGCCCTTCACAACCTACATTTTTGGCTTCCGCGACGTCACCGGTCTGACAGACGCGCAGATTCAGGCCCAGGAGATGAAAGCCCAGCACTCGGCCCCCCTCTTCTGGGTGGACCAGGGAACCGAGTTCAGGCTAAAGTTGACCAACGTGGGCCTGGCTGTGCGACCAGACCTGTTTGACACACACACCGTGCACTGGCATGGTTTCCGAAATGTCATCCCATTCTTTGACGGTGAGCCGATGGGGTCCCTATCGGTGCCGATTGGGCGCAGCTTCGAGTATGTCTACCGCCCCCATGACCCGGGGACGTACATGTACCACTGCCATGTTGAGGATGTTGAGCACGTGCACATGGGCATGACCGGTCTGGTTTTCGTGCGGCCAGTACAGAATGGCAATACGGCGTTATACCCCAGCGGCAAATTCGCCTATAACGACGGGGACGGATCAACCGGCTATGACCGGGAGTTTGCCATGTTCTTAAGCGAAGTCTGGGCAGAAGCGCACTGGGATGATTCCCATATCCAGTTGCCCGACTGGACGGAGTACCGGCCCGACTTCTATCTTCTGAACGGCCGTGTGTATCCGGATACTCTGGAGCCGAACGGGGGCGGCACGGATGCCAACGGGGACCTGATACCGCCGGCGGGGCGTCCAGAACTCCAGTACCAGCCATACTCGTCGTTGATTCAGGCCAACGAAGGGGAACGTGTGTTGTTGCGTTTCGCCAGCCTGGGATACCTGAAGCAATCGATGACGGTGGCCGGCCTGAAGATGCGTGTCGTAGGCCGGGATGCGACGCTACTCCGGGGTGTTGACGGCACAGATATCAGCTATGAGACCAACACCATCTCCATCGCTCCCGGCGAAAGCTACGACGTGATCTTGAGCGCTCCACCCTATCAGGGTCCGGGGCCATATGATACCTACCTGCTGTATAACCGTCGATACAACCGCCTGCGCAACGGTGCTGGCACCGGCTACGGCGGCCAAATGACGGAGATCCGCATTTACCCTGCCGGCACGCTGCCACCGCAAACGGTGCCGCACACTTACTTCTAGTAGAGAGGTGATGCGCCATGTCTCTACGCAGTTCGGAAAAGGAGTCAAGAATGCGTCAATTCATATGTCAGGGGACACGGTGGGGGGGCGTGATACTGGTGGTCGTGCTTCTCGCTGCCCTGCTCTCACAGGCCAGTCCCGAGCAGGTGGTCGCGGCCGGAACGACCCCGACCTTCGGCATTATTTGCACCACCAGCACCAGTCCCAACCCGACCTTTACATTGACAGCTAAGGAAGGCTACATCATCCTCCCCGATGGCAACACGATCTACATGTGGGGTTATGCGGAGGGGAACAACGATTTCCAGTATCCCGGACCGATATTATGTGTCAATGAGGGGGACACCGTCACGATCATTCTGAACAATACGTTGCCAAAGGATGTCTCGCTCATCTTCCCCAGCCAGACAAATGTACTGGTCAACGGCGCGCCGGCTCAACCCCAGTTCGACGGCGGGGGCAATCTCACATCGCTGACCCAGGTAGCGCCCGCGAACGGCGGCAGCGCGACCTACAGCTTCGTCGCCTCACGTCCAGGTACCTACGCGTATGAAAGCGGGACGGAACCCCAGATCCAGGTCCAGATGGGGTTGTTTGGCGCTATCGTTGTGCGGCCGAAGCTCCACCCCGATTGGGCCTATAACCGGGCTGACACTCAGTTCAATCCAGACGCCGAGTTCATCCAGATCCTATCGGAAATCGAGCCAACTCTGCACGAGGCTGTCCGGCGTGGGGAGCCCTTCGACATGAACAACTACCACGCGCGCTATTGGCTGATAAATGGCCGTGGCCTGCCGGACACCCTGGCACCGAACTACGCCTCCTGGCTGCCGGCCCAGCCTTACAGCTCCGTGTCGCGCATCCACCCCTTCAACGATTGGGCTGCTCCCACCGACCCGGCTTACAACCCATACCCGGCCCTGGTGCGCTACCTGAGCTTTGGAACGGTGGACTACCCAATCCACCCGCATGGCAAGAACGGCCGTGTGATCGCGCGCGACGGACACCTGCTGCAAGGGCCGGCGGGCCAGGATCTCACTTACGAGCTATTCTCCATTCCAGTTGGCCCGGGGCAAACATGGGACGAAGAGTTCGTGTGGAAGGATGTAGAGCACTACGATCCGGTCACAAATCCGGTGCCGGTCACGATTCCTCGTGAACAGAACCTGTCTTATGGTGCATACTACAGCGGCAGTCCGTACCTGGGTCGTCAGCAGATGTTGCCGCCGGGCACCATCACGCAAAACCTGTGCGGCGAGTACTACATCATCTCGCATAACCACAACCTGGTCCAGATCATGGCCTGGGACTTTGTCATGATGGGGCAGGGGACCTTCACGCGGGTGGACCCGCCGCTGCCGAACACCTGTCCCGACAATTAGCTTTCGGATCGGATGTGCTGAAACCCGAAATGACTGGAGAGACGACCATGCATACACAAATGAGATGGCACATGCTGCGGCTGGCTGCCTTGATACTGGTGGTCGCGATGGCGGTGGGCTTCGGCCCGGTAGACATGAGCTCCGTGGCTCTGACAGCGCCGGCGACCCCAACGGCCACCACGCTGCCTGCAACGACCTGTACGCTGGTGGGGACGACCCGGGCGTGTGATCTGTGGGCCACGACAGGCACACTCGCTCTGCCCGGTGGGGTCACTGTGCCCATCTGGGGGTATACTGACGTAGTCACTGGTACGGCGCAGTTGCCCGGCCCGCCACTGATTGTCAACCAGGGTGAAACGGTCCAGGTCACCCTGCACAATACCCTCAATGAAGCCAGTTCCCTGGCGTTTCTGGGGCAAAATCTGATACCAGACACGGTTGGGGCAGCGCCTCTGACAGGTACCGCGATCTACACCTTCACCGCGACGAGCCCCGGCACCTACCTCTACGAGGCCGGCCTCACCCCCAACGCTGCGCACCAGGTGGCCATGGGCCTGTTCGGTGCCTTGATCGTGCGCCCGACGACCAATCCGCTGACCCAGGCCTACAACGAAACGGCCACTGCGTTTGATGATGAGGCGCTGGTCGTGCTCAGCGAGATTGACCCAGACCTGAACAATAGCGCTGATCCGGCCAGTTTCGATATGCGCTTCTTTGCGCCCAGGTACTGGTTGATTAACGGCAAAGCCTATCCCGATACAGATCCGATCCCGACGGCAGCCGGCAATACGGTCTTGCTTCGCTACATCAACGCCGGGCTGGAACACCACTCGATGGGCCTGCTCGGGCTGGATCAGACCGTTCTCAGCACAGATGGCAGCGAGTTTACCTATTCCCATGGAATGGTCGCTGAGACACTGGCACCCGGCCAGACAGCCGACGTGCTCACAACCATTCCGGCCACGCCGCCGGCGGGCACAACAAAGTACGCCCTTTACAACACCAACATGCTGCTTCACAACAACGGCCAGTTCGTGACACCGGGTGGTCCAATCGCCTTTGGCGGCATGCTCACCTTCCTCACCATTTCAGGCGGAACACCACCGGCAATTGGGCCGGCGACCACCAACGTCGCCCTCACACCGAACCCCACGAACGGATCGGTGGACGTGGCGCTGAGTGCTCAGATCGATGGTGGCTCAGCCATCACGGCGGCTGAATACTTCCTCGTTCCGCCTGGCGGCACGCCAGGCGCCGGCGGCACCGGGCAATCCATGACCGCCACAGATGGCACTTTTGACACGGCATCCGAAGCCGTGAACAGCACAATCTTGGCCTCGACGCTGGCGGCATACGTCAGTGGGAAGTACACCATCTACGTCCACGGCCAGGATGCAGCCGGCTGGGGCCCGTTTAGCTTCGCCATTCTCAATCTGGATAAGCTCGGGCCGGCGACCCTTGGCGTGAGAGTGACACCTGACCCGACCAACGGAGCCGTGGGTGCGGTATTGCGTGCTTCGGGTGACGACTCCGCCACTGGCAACGGCAATGTTGTGGCCGCTGAGTATTTCAT
>CAYYSH010000025.1:14455-16161 GCA_964474265.1 uncultured Anaerolineales bacterium | reverse complement strand
CAATCTGATATGATTGAATTGAACGGGAATCGGAAACATCGACCTACGAGAGGGATGATCCGATGTTCACGCACCAACTGACCAGCCGCCGGCCCGCCGTCAGCGGCCGGTTTTACCCCGCTAACCCCACGATTCTGCGGGATATGGTCAACGCCTATCTAGAGGCAGCGCCGGCCCGCAACCTGGGTGACGTGCGCGCTGTTATCGCGCCTCATGCCGGCTACATCTACTCCGGACCCATTGCCGGCTACAGCTTTAAAGCCCTGGCCGGCAAGCCCCAGGGACGCTACACCGTCTATCTGATGGGGCCGGCCCACTACGTGCCCGTGAATGGCGTGGCCATCGGCCTGTTCGACTGCTTTGAGACGCCCCTGGGCGCCGTGCCGGTGGCGACAGACGAGGCCCAGGCATTGGTGGAACGCGGTGCCCCATTTCATGCCAACAACCAGGCTCATCTGCCAGAACACTGTCTTGAGGTGGAACTGCCTTTCCTGCAGATGACGTTGCCCGATTGCCAGATCGTGCCGATGCTCTTCGGTCATGTAGACCCGGCGGTGGTGGGCCTTGATTTGGCCGAACTGTTGAAAGACGATCCCTGGCGACTGGTGGTAGTCAGCTCCGATTTGAGCCACTACCACGGCTACGAGACTGCGCAACGCATGGATCGGGCATTTCTCAATGCCGTTGTAGCCGGCGACGCAGACCGCGCTGCCCAGGGTGAAGCGTGCGGCCTGATGCCGGTTCTCACGCTGATGACCATTGCCGGCCGGCTCAACTGGCAGCCAACACTACTTGACTATCGCAACTCGGGTGACACCGGAGGTGACAAAGCGGGGGTGGTAGGCTATGCAGCGGTGGCATACACTACTTCCGATGGACACAACACAGGCTGAGACGGTTCTTGAACTGACGCCCGAAGAGGAGAAGCAGTTACTCCAGGTGGCCCGCCAGGCGCTGGAGACCGCCGTACGGACAGGCGTGGCGGACGAGACATGGGTCCCGCCGATAGAGGTCTCCGAGCGCTTGATGGCCGACGGTGCCAGCTTCGTCACGCTGCACATCGACGGGGCATTGCGAGGTTGTGTCGGCTCAGCCGTGGCCCATCGCCCGTTGGTGCTGGACGTTGCCCATAACGCCATGCGCGCCGCTCTGTTCGATCCCCGCTTCGAACCGGTGCAACCGGACGAACTGCCGCACATCGAGATTGAAATCTCGATCCTGACCCCGCTGAAGTTGCTTGAGTATCGTGATGCTGAGGATCTCCTGGCTCAACTGAGGCCGCACGTCGACGGCGTGATGATCATCGGTGGCTTCCATCGCGCCCTGTTGCTCCCCCAGACCTGGGAGTTGATCCCCGAGCCGGCAGAGTTCATGGCGGCCCTGTGTCGGAAAGCCGGCCTGCCCCCCGACGCGTACCTGGAGGGGGACCTGGACGTGTACACGTTCCAGGTGCACACGATTTGTGAGGAGTGAGGGTATTTCGCACTGCGTACTGCGTAGAAGTATCTCCACCGGGACATTTCGCAATACGCAGTACGCAATAGTCCCGGCAACACCGCCGGCTCAGAGCTTCCGGTTGTTGCGTACCAGCCGGATAGCAACCCCCAACGCCAACGCCAGACCGCCGGCGGCAATAGCCGTCGTCTGCGGGTGAACACCCGGCATTACGACCGTGCCGTCGCCGGACGCCCTGAACAGCTGGCCCC
>CAYYSH010000025.1:0-14445 GCA_964474265.1 uncultured Anaerolineales bacterium | reverse complement strand
TTCCACGCGCTTGCGCCCCACGAACGGGTACCAGTACACATTGTGATAGAGATGCGAGGCGAAGTAAGACCACGGCACCAGCGGGGACTGTAGCAGCAACTTCTCGAACGGCTTGAGCGGACCGTGGTAGATGGCGTGCTGCCCTCGACTGGCGAAAGTTTGCTCCTGCACAAACCCCCACGACTCCTCGGCTACATCGACGTCACCGACGATCTCAATCTCACGCGGGTCGCCGACTCCAAGTCCCTTCTCATGAGCCAGCCGGATAAACCGGATCGAGAGAGGATCGAAGCCCTGAAGCTTTGCGCTCACCGCGTCGATTGCCACCTGATCGGCGGAGGCCAGGATAACATCTTTCTCGTGCCAGCGCATGGCGCGGGGGCCGGGACCGTCGCCGGCGAACGTCCCGTCCATGACAGCAAACAGGCCAGTGTGGATGTCTTGCTGAATCTGGAGCAGATCGACCAGGGTGTCGTGGATCACGGCGTGGGTCCAATGCCGCTTGCGATGCAGGAGTCCCCCGAAGGCGTTTTTCATCGCTCCCGTGATCGTCGTGAAGACGTGTGTCTTCACCGTCGGCAAGTGAACAATGTTGGTGTCATACAACAGCCCGGGAATGTAAACCCCCTCGGGGTAAACCTGGTCCAGCACCAGGAAGGGTTCTTTGGGCTCGTAGCGCACCCACTCGATGCCCGGCTCGTAGGTGTAGACGCATGGCACGTTGTACTTGTCGGTGACGTACTTGTGTTTATTGTTGACCTCGCCGTTGGAGGTGTCCACGACCACTGTGTCGTTGTGAACGCCGGTGAGGGAGTAGCCGGCCCCCTGCAGCTCACGGATCACCCCTTCGAGCTGCCAGGGAGCCGTCGAGCAGGCCGGATACCAGGTGTCCCACGAGATGTTGATTTTCAGGAGAGTCTCTTTGTCCTGCGGCAGGGCATCTCGATAGCCGGCCAACTCCATCAGCCGGCCATAGTCCTCCAGCACTGTCTCTGGCCGGGTGCGCAACACGGCCACCTTACCTCGTCCCGGAAAGTTGCTTCTGTCAATCATCGGTTCTCCATCCTGAAAGCACGTTGCGTGGTGAGCGTTCCGGTTCTTTCACGCAACACGCACCACGCAACATTATTCCCCCCGCAATCGTGATCAGTTTTCTTCGCGCTCTTTTTTCGCCTTCTCAATGATTTCCTGGGCAACGTGCTGAGGCACTTCCTCATAGTGAGAGAACTCAATGAAGTAGATGCCGCGGCCCTGGGTCATGGAGCGCAGGTCCGTGGCATAGCGCTGCATCTCGGCCAGAGGCACCTGGGCCTCGATAATGGCCTTTCGGCCTTCCTGGTTGGTGCCCAGCACCCGACCGCGACGCGTGCTCATGTCGCCCAGGATGTCACCCATCATGTCAACCGGAACGATGACGCGGACGTTCATGATGGGTTCCAGGAGTACCGGGCCGGCCTCGTGGACAGCCAGCTTGAATGCTTCACGACCGGCAATTTGGAAGGCGATGTCCTTGGAATCGACCGGGTGTTCCTTGCCATCATACACGACGGCCTTCACGTCCACGACCGGATAGCCGGCAATAGCGCCCTGCTCCAGCACCTGTTTGACCCCCTTCTCGATGGACGGGATGAAGGACTGGGAGATGGCACCGCCGAAAACCTCGCTCTTGTACTCGAAGCCCTCGCCGCGTTCCAGCGGCTCGACCCGCATGTGCACCTCGGCAAACTGGCCGGCACCACCTGTTTGCTTCTTGTGGCGGTATTTGGCTGTTGCCGTGCGGGTAACCGTTTCCCGATATGGCACCTTGGGGACGGATCGGTTCACGCCGACGCCGAATTTGTCTTCCATACGCCGGATGGCCACGTCGATGTGGGTCTCACCCATGCCCGAGAGGATGAGCTCCTTGGTACTGGGCTCTTGATGCCACCGCAGCGTCGGGTCCTCGTCGGCCAGCCGGCTGAGCGTCGGGCCGAGCTTAGCTGTGTCGGCCTGGGTCTTGGGTGTAAGAGCCACAGAGTAAAGTGGTGTTGGATATTCCGGCGGCGGGATGACCAGCGGATGGTCTCGATCACACAACGTGTCACCACTCACGGTCTTGTCTAGCTTGGCAACGCCACCGATGTCGCCGGCAGTGATCTGGGCGACTGGGATCTGCTCCTTGCCCCGCATTACGTAGAGCTGTCCGAGACGTTCCATAGAGCCCGAGCGCGGATTGTACACCTGGGTATCGGATTGCATCGTTCCGGAGAAGACCCGGTAGAAGGTGAGCTTCCCAACATAGGGATCGGCGACCGTCTTGAAGACGAAAGCAGCAAGCGGGCCCGACGGGTCGGCGTCCAGCATTTCGTCCTCACCCGTCGCCGGATTGGTTGCCTGGTAGGGGGAGGCGTCCCTGGGCGAGGGTAGATATTCGATGATCGCATCCATGAGCCGGCGGACACCATGATTGTGTGTCGCCGAGCCAATCAACACCGGGACGATGGAGCCGGCAGCGACACCAGCCTGGAACCCACGCTTGATTTCGTCGCCGGTGAGCTCTTCACCATCCAGGTACTTCAGCAAAAGTTCATCATCGTTCTCAGCCGCGGATTCCATCATGCGCCGGCGGAATGTGTCAACCTGGTCCGCCACCGCATCTGGCACCTCATCGCTGACCTTGTCCTCACCAGTATAGACCTTCATGGATACCAGATCGACAAGGCCCTGAAAATGGCCCCCTTCGCCGATGGGAATCTGAATCGGCACAAAGGTTGCGTTGAAGGACGCCTCCAACTGCTCAAGAACGCGGTCGAAACGCACGTTTTCACGATCGATCTTGTTCACGAAGACAAGGCGGGGCAGGCCGGCCTCATCCGTATACCCCCAGACAAGCTCAGTACCCACCTCGACACCCGCGCTGGCGTCCACCAGAATCACTGCGCTATCAGCAACAGCCAGAGCCCCTTTGATGTCGCCCAGAAAATCCATAAAGCCAGGGGCATCTAGAGCATTGATTTTGTAGTCGTTCCACTCCACTGGCACAACAGCCGTATTGATAGAAATGCCGCGCCGATGCTCCTCCTCATCGAAGTCGGCGACAGTGGTGCCATCCTCAACCCGGCCCATACGGTTAATGGCCCCGGTATCAAATAACATCGCTTCAGCCAGCGAAGTCTTGCCAGAACCGCTATGGCCAAGAAGCACCACGTTTCGAAGGTGGTCGGCGGAATATTGTTTCATTCATGTCCTCCCGATAACTCAGTGAGCAATTATACGTAATCAGTGATCAGTATTCAGCGAGCAGTCTCTTACGCCGTGACTGGTCACTGATTACTGACCACTGACTACTGGTTCGCAATCGATGGCGTGCGTATCGTCGAATAGGTGCTGCACACAAATGATCAACGAGACTATTATAGCATATCGACCATGGCCTAGCAAGAAAGTGCACACTCATCTGCTTGACGGACGCCGGCGTTTGTGCTACGCTGATGGCGATGTTACTGTCACATGCCAGGTGAATGGAGAGATGCCAGTGCCCGAAGACGAGATGCAATGGCCCGAGATCCCTGAGGACATCGAGCCGGCGGCGAGTATGCCGCTACCCTCCCCTGAAGAGCTGCCAGAGGGTTACAAGTCCGGGTTCGTCGCTGTGATCGGCAAGCCCAACGTGGGCAAGTCCACCCTGATGAACCGGTATGTGGGCCAGAAAGTGGCAATTGTGTCGCCCAAGCCACAGACCACACGCCGGCGCATCCTTGGCATTCGCACCGACGACCGTGCCCAGATCATCTTCGTCGATACACCAGGAATCCACGAGCCGCTCCACAAGCTCGGTGAATTCATGGTAGAGACGGCTACACGAGCCGTTCCTGACGCCGATCTCATCTTGTTCATGGTCGACGTCTCTGAACACCCGACAGAAGAAGATCGCAAGATCAGTGAAATCCTCCGGGAACATGCCCACTCCCCGATCTTGCTGGTCTTGAACAAGGTAGATTTACTGGCACCGGACGAGATTGATGCGCACGCCGCTCCGTACCGTGATCTCGTAGAGCACGTCAATGCCATCCTGATTTCAGCCACCGAAGGAACAGGGACCGAGCAACTGCTGAACGAAATCATCGAGATGCTGCCGGCCGGCCCTCAGTACTACCCTGCAGACCAGATCACCGACCAGGCGGAGCGCGTAATCGCAGCCGAACTCATCCGTGAACAGGTGCTACACTACACGCATCAGGAAGTACCCCACGCTGTGGCTGTAGTTGTAGAAGAGTGGAAACAGCGACATGAAGACCTGACCTATATCAGCGCGACGATCTACGTGGAGAAAGAGTCGCAAAAGGGGATCCTGATCGGCTCAAAAGGATCGATGTTGAAACGTATCGGGAAAGCAGCACGGCGGGAGTTGGAGCAGTTCGTGGGAAATCGAGTCTACCTGGACCTGTGGGTCAAAGTTCGCAAGCGGTGGCGGAAAGACGAGAAGGCACTGCGGTGGCTCGGCTACAGCCTGCCAAAGAAGAAGTGAAGACAAGAAAAGGGAAGGCGGAAAACGGGAAGGTGAATTCACTTCCTTGTCCCGTTTCCCCCTTCCATCCCCCGCGACTATCCCTTGATGACCGCCAAAGGCCGAAGCTGTGCCACCTTCTTCGCGATACCCGCCCGGCTGACTACCTCGACGACGTCGTCCACGTTTTTGTAGGCGATAGGGGCCTCTTCCGCCAGGCCGGCCATGCTGCCGGCGCGCACCTCAATACCTCGACTCTGCAATTCATCGCGTAGGTCAGCTCCCCATACCGTCTTCTTTGCCTTGGTGCGGCTCATCATCCGGCCAGCGCCGTGACAGGTTGAACCGAAGCTCTGCTCCATCGAGCCCTGCGTACCGACCAACACCCAAGATGACGTCCCCATAGAACCTGGAACCAGCACCGGCTGTCCCACAGCCCGATACTCCGGCGGCAACCCTTCGAAACCAGGGCCAAAAGCGCGCGTAGCTCCCTTCCGATGAACACAGACTTCAACTGTCTCGTCACCTACAACGTGCTGCTCCACCTTCCCCATATTGTGAGCAATGTCGTAAACCTGGAACACATCCCAATTGCGCACCTTGCCGGCCAGCGCCTCCTCAAAACTGCGGCGCACGTAGTGAGCCAAGACCTGCCGATTGGCGAAGGCGTAGTTGGCCGCACACTTCATCGCCGACAGATAGTCCTGGCCCTCCGGCGACTGGAAGGGCGCGTACACCAACTCACGGTCCGGTAACTGGATGCCGTACTTGCTCAGGCTTTTCTGGAACAGCCGGACGTAGTCCGTACAGATTTGGTGGCCAAAACCACGGGAACCACAGTGGATCTGCACCACAATCTGGCCCGGGAACAGCCCCATGGCATCCGCCGCTTCCTCGTCGAAGGTGGCAACGATCTCATCAACCTCGATAAAGTGGTTGCCGGCGCCCAGTGTGCCCACTTGATCTTTGCCTCGCTTGCGGGCTTTCTGGCTCACCTTGCTGGGATCGGCCCCCTCTAATCTCCCGCTCTCCTCTGTGCGCGGAAGGTCTTCAGGCCGCGCATAGCCGGCCCGAAGCGCCCACTGTGCACCCTGGACCATCAATTCGTCGAGTTCCTTGTTCGACAGGCGCAGGTGCCCCGTCTTGCCCACACCACTCGGACAGTTCTCGTAGATAGCCGTGGCCAGGTCCGCCAGCGCATCGCCAAGCTCCTCTCGGTCGATGCTGGTGCCTAGCAGCCGCACTCCACAGTTAATATCGTACCCGATAGCACCAGGCGAAATCACGCCGTCCGTCGTACGGCTGGCGACCACTCCGCCGATCGGGAAGCCATAGCCCTGGTGAATGTCCGGCATAGCCAGCGCATATTTCACAAGGCCAGGCAAAGTGGCAGAGTTTACGAGCTGCTCCACCGAGCGGTCATTGAGAATCTGCTCAAGCATCTTGTCTGTAGCGTAGAGTCGCGCCGGCACCGTCATATCATGGCGATACTCCTTGGGTACCTCCCAGAGAACATCGCTAATGCGCTTGAAATCTTGCTTACGAATCATCGCGATCACCACCTTCTCTTCAACCTGACATCCGCCCCCTCGATAACTGGAACTATCCAGACCCGGCCACTCCGCACCACGCGCTGCGTCTCACACATCGAAAACCACAGTTGCAGTGTACCCGTCGGCCGTCTTCTCGATCGAGAGATCGTTAAATGTCACAGCCTTAATATGCTTCCGTAAGGTGTGTCCGTTCAACGGGCCACCCCGCGCCTCAGCCCGAAGATGCGTTGGCGATATCTCGTGAATCACAAACTGGCTGTAGGCCTCATGCTCAGTTTCGTGCAGATACAGCAGCTCGCTCAGCCAATCGACGAGCAGAACTTCCAGGTCCATGGCCTCCAACTCGATCTCGCGTGTAACGACCGGCTTGACTGAACCGATGTCCGGCACGATGAGCGTCCACATGCCACGTGCCGCATTCACGAACAGATCAGCAAGATCCTTGCCACGCACCCGCAGGCCAATGTCGGCTGTATGCTCGATTTCTTCAAATTCGAAATTGCCAGGATTTGTGGTTGTCATAGGCATCGGTTGTGACGCAAGAATGGCGCGCGCGTTAGCCGCGTCCTGGTCCATCTGGGCAACGAGCGCCTCGACGCTGTCAAATTTCTTCTCGTCTCGCAGCCGGCGCACAAACTCCAGCGTTAGTCGCCGGCCATAGATATTGTGCTGGAAGTCGAAAATATGCACTTCAACCTTCCGCTCGCCGGCCTTTTCGAAAGTCGGTCTGACGCCAATGCTGGCGACGCCATCCAGCGTTTCTCCTTCCAGGTAAACGCGAACCGCGTAGATGCCGTTAGCCGGCACCACCAACTTCTCCGACGTCTTCAGATTGGCAGTGGGATAGCCCAGCTTGTGGCCGCGAGACGCGCCGGCCACCACCTCGCCGGACAAAGTCGGAAGCCGGCCCATCAGCACACTGGCCTCTCCCACGTGTCCCTCACGCAACAGGGCACGTATGCGTGTACCGCTCACCACCTCACCTCCGATGACCAGGGGCTCGACCACCTGCACTGTGTAACCAAGCTCTTCGCCCAATGCGTGCAGGAAATCGACGTTGCCTTCACGCCCTCTGCCAAGGGCAAATCCAGGGCCGGCCCACAACTGCCTCACACGCAGGTGTTTCGTGATCGTCCGCATGAAGCGGCGGGCCGACGTCCGTGCGACCGCTTCATCAAAGCGCTGGACAACCACGACATCCAGGCCCAGATCGCCAAGCCGGCGGACACGCTCATCCAGAGTTGTCAGGTATTCCACGCGTCGATCAGGTGCCAGCACTTCGAGCGGATTGGGATGAAGTGTGATCACCGCGCTCTGGGCGCCGGCGGCTTGAGCCGCTTTGATCATCGGCTCTAACAGATGATGATGACCCAGATGGACTCCATCGAACTTGCCAATTGCCAGAAAGGTATCCACTTCTGGCTGCAACACGGTCAGATCACGGACAACTCTCATTGGGTCAGCCTGCTTTTGCGAACACCTTGTCGGGTTGCCATTTGCCGGCCCACTCCTCGTATCGCATCACCGCGATAAAGCGGCCATCGTGTGAGTAGGCTCGGGCTAATGGCCGGCCTTGAGTCCCGTCGGGGGGCGGCGCAGCCTCAACCATCTGGCCATGGCGGATCTTTTCTTCCGTCTCCCGGTCGACGATCATGGCCTGGTAGTCCAACAGCGCTTCATCCAACGGGTGTATGAGAAGCATCCACCACCCGTCCTTGATCGCCTCGATGATGGTGTCCAGATCGCTGGCCTCTTCCACGGTGAAACGACCACTTGCGGTCCGCGTGAGACCGCTTAAATGCGCCCCAACCCCAAGTTGTTCACCCAGGTCACGTGCGAGGGCACGGATGTATGTGCCCTTTGAGCACTCGATATCCAACGTGACACGAGGCGGGTCCCACGCCAGCAGTTCTATTTGCCGAATCTCCACCTCACGCGGCTCGCGCTCGACAGTTATCCCTTCTCGTGCCAACTCGTAGAGCTTCTTGCCATCCCTCTTGAGGGCCGAATACATTGGCGGGACTTGCTGGATCGTGCCCGTGAACATCTCAAGCGCCCTCTCCACCATCTCGCGAGTCACATGGCTGGCATCAACGACTTGCGTGACCTGTCCCTCCCCATCCAGAGTATCTGTCACGACACCCAGGGTGATCTCGGCGCGGTAGCGCTTGGGATGTTCCATCAGGTACTCTGTAACCCGCGTGGCACTTCCGACGCACACCAGCAAGACACCTGTCGCCATCGGGTCGAGCGTGCCGGCATGGCCCACACGACGCACGCCAGACGCCTTGCGAATTGCCTGAACCACATCGTGGGATGTCACGCCGGCAGGCTTATTGACATTGAAAATGCCAGATAGCGGTGGTGCTTGCTGACGTAACTTCTCTAAAAGCTCTTCGACCCGCGCATTATCGGTTTTGAACTTGCACGCGCTACACGGTGATCGCATCACGCTCCACGTTTACTCCCCGATCAGGCCGGGGTTGATCATCCCTAAACGATAGTTCACAGATCCACTCTACGGATTGCCGACTTTCGCCTTGCTCCGCATCTGGTGGACTGTGGTCAAGACACGTTGGCGCGCTTCCGCCAGTGGACCAGACAGCCGGCACCCGGAAGCCTGCGGATGACCACCGCCACCCAGGGCCACGGCAATTTCCGACACATCCACGCCGGGCTTAGAGCGGAAACCCACATCGATGCTCCCGTCGGCGTCTTCACGGAACAGAATTGCCATATCAGCCTCTCGGGTGCTGTTCATAAGGTTGATAATATTCGAGGCATCCTCTGCTCTGGCATTGCATTGGCGAATCATCTCCTGAGTCACCTGCGACCAGATGATCCGATCTACGCGACGCATGGCGCACAGCACCTGCCCCAACAGACACAGGGAAGCCAGCGGCATACTCTCGTACACCTGCTGGACGATATCCGTCAACGGCGCTCCCGATTGCATCAGCATTGCTGCGACTTGCAGGACCCGAGGCGTGGTGTTAGACGTTCGGAAACTTCGCGTGTCCGTGATGATCCCCGTCAACAGACAGGTGACAGCACGGAGCGTCAGCGGCATCCCCAGCCGATCAAAAAGCAAATACAGAATCTCGGCCGTCGCTGCCGCTTCTGGATCGACCAAGACTACATCCCCAAAACGCGTGTTGGTTACGTGGTGATCGATATTGATGATGGATGTTATAGCGAAACGGTCTGCGGCATACAGCCGGCCAAGTCTGTCCAGCGCGCCAGCGTCCAGGCTAATGATCAGATCTTCGTCGGTTGGTGGATCATGCGTCACCTCACCACTGCCAGGGAGAAAGGTGTAAATTTCCGGCACTGGATCGGCACAAGCCGCTGTTACCTCCTTGCCCATCTCACGGAGTACCCAGGCCATCCCCAGCAGCGAGCCAATCGCATCCCCGTCCGGGTCAATGTGCGTACCCAGGTAGATATGCTCTGCAGCCTCGACCCGTCGAGCAAACTCCATGGCAGGCTGTTCCAGGCTGACGTCAAGGGCCGGCAGCCGGCCTCTCACATCGCTGCCCATGCTATGTCTCCTCGTCCTCGTGTGCCTGCTCAATCTGATGCAGGATGCTCAGAATGCGCTGCCCGCGCTCCATCGACTCGTCGAAGTGAAAGCTCAATCTCGGGACGCGTCGCAAGTCCAGCCGGCCGGCAAGCTGGCGTCTCAGGAAGCCGCTGGCATGATCCAGTGCCTCCAGCGCGCCCGCTCGCTCCGCCTCGTCGCCGATCAGGCTGATGAACACACGGGCATGTCCCAGATCGGGGCTGATTTCGACTTCAGTGACAGTGACACCGACCAACCGTGGGTCCCGGGCTTCACGGAGCAGCAGTATTCCGAGTTCCTCTTTCAAGAGCTCGCCTATGCGTTTCTGTCGTCGCGTTGTAGCCATGACATTTCAAGTCTGTTACCGAACCCGCCTCTCCTCGTAGACCCGGATAATATCGCCTTCTTCGTAGTCATCGTAGTATGTTAGATCCAGGCCGCACTCGTATCCCTGAACGACTTCGCGCACGTCCTCCGTGAACCTCTTTAGAGAGGCGACTTCACCCTCATATATCATGTCACCATTGCGGAAAAGCCTGGCTATGGCTCCGCGTTTGACCTTGCCATCGGTGACGTAGCAGCCGGCCACCTTGCCAACGCGTGGGATCGAGAAAACCGCTCGAACTTCCGCCTGCCCGATCAGGACTTCCTCGTACTCGGGTTCCAGCAGCCCCTCGAGCGCTTTCTGAATATCCTCGGTCATTTTGTAAATGACTTTATAAAGCCGAATTTCGACGCCCTCGATCTCGGCCTGTCGTTCAGCAACACTGTCTACCGGCACGTTGAATCCGATGACAACCGCATCTGAAGCCGATGCCAGCATGATGTCATTTTCCGTAATGGCACCTGTGCCCATGTGCAGAATGTTGACCTTCAACTCGTCGGTCCCCAGCCGCTCCAACTGCGAGCGAATCGGCTCCAGGGAGCCCTGCACGTCAGCTTTCACAATCAAGTTGAGCTGCTTGGTTTCCCCGGCCTGCATTCTGGCGAAAAGTTCGTCCAGGGTAGTTGGCGTCGTGCGACGAACGCCTGTGCTCTCGGCCAGCCGGCGCTCCTCGGCAATGGACCGTGCTGTCCGCTCATCCTCGACGGTCTCGAAGATCTCGCCGGCAGCCGGCACCTCGCTCAAACCCAGGACCTCCACCGGCATGGATGGGCCGGCTTCTTTCACTGGCTTGCCGTGTTCGTCGAACATGGCCCGGATCCGCCCGTAAGCGGTACCCGCCAGCACCGTGTCGCCAACGTGGAGCGTGCCGGCCTGGACCAACAGAGTGGCTACAGGGCCACGCGTCCGATCCAGCTTGCCCTCCAGGACCGTGCCGGCGGCCGGCTTGTTCGGGTTGGCGACCGGCTCCACTGTTTCCGCCACCAGCAAGATCGCATCCAGGAGTTCCGGAATTCCGGTTCCCCGAAGGGCAGAAATGGGAACGACGAATGTGTCGCCCCCCCACGCGTCAGGAACCAGTCCATGATCGGCCAATTGCTGCATAACCCGTTCCGGCTGAGCCGTAGGCAGATCCACCTTGTTCAGAGCGACGACGATTGGGACGCCGGCCGCCCGCGCGTGGTCAATGGCCTCCAACGTTTGCGGCATCACCCCATCGTCAGCAGCAACCACCAGAACAGCGATATCGGTCACCTGAGCGCCTCTAGCCCGCATAGCGGTAAACGCCTCGTGACCCGGGGTGTCAATGAAGGTGATCTTCCGGCCTTGTTGCTCCACCTGATAGGCGCCAATGTGCTGGGTGATGCCTCCCGCTTCCCCGCCGGCCACGTTGGTGTGCCGGATGGTGTCCAGAAGCGTGGTCTTGCCATGATCCACATGGCCCAAGACGGTGACAATCGGAGGTCTCGGCTCGACGGGCTCTCCCGGCTCAACGAACATTTGCCGGCGCGGCACTTCTTCAGCCTCGACTTCGACAACCGCCTCGGCCTCCGGAGCAACTTCGGCTTCTTCGACCTCCGGCTCTGCCAGGGTGCCTTCCAGCACAAGCTGGTACCCCATATCCTCCGCGACAATGGCGGCCGTCTCGAAGTCGATTGTCTGATTGATGTTGGCCATGATGCCGTTCGCCATCAGGGTCTTGATCAGATCAATCGGACTGACCCCCATCGTCTCCGACAATTCCCGCACAGAAATCATTGGCGGGATTTCAATTGGTTCACGCTCTTTTACCGCAGGTTCCGCCATATCCCATCCCCTTTCCTTAATGCACAAACACAAAAAGCGCGTCCGAGGAACGGGCGCGCCATGACTACTGGGCCAGGTTCGTGCCACAAGGCACAACCGGGCGTGGACGATTGGACTGGAGTGGCGATCAGTTACCCGCCATGACTTTCCTCTCGTCCCAGCCGGCGTATACTGGGCTCAACTGAAAATCCATTTTCAGCATGCCGATCATGTCTGGCACTCTGAGAACGGGGGCGCGCCTAATGTACGCCATCGTCCGTTGCTGTCGGTGCCTTCGCCAGCTCTGTCATGTGGGCGGCCAGCATCTCTCGTTCCTCAGGTGACAATTGGGTCTTGAGGGCCTGGGCCAAACGATTTCCCTGCAATGCTGCTTCCCAGCAGGAGAGATTCTCATGCAGGTAAGCACCCCGGCCCGACAGCTTGCCGGTCGGGTCTAATTGAACACCACCATTGCCAGGCATTCGGACAATGCGAATCATCGCACGTTTATCGTCCACCTGCCGGCAACCGATGCAGGTTCGCTTTGGAACGCGACGTCGGCGTTTGGTCACCACTTCCCTCACAGATTATTCTTCGTCTTCCTCTTCTTCGTACTCTAGAAAGTCCGCGAATTCCTCGTCAGTGAAGTCGTCCAGCTCCTCTTCCCAGTCTTCTTCGTCCTCCCAATCTCGCCAGCGCTCAATGTCCCGCTGCCAGCGTTCTTGTTCGCGCCCCGGCTTGCGGCGTTTGCGAGCCACGACTTCACCCAGATGTTCGTCATACTCAAGGCGTCGATGCTTGCGCTTCTTCTTCCCTTTCTTGGGAAGAGGCTCACCCGACTCGTCGAATTGTTGTTCCTCTTGCACAAGGACCTGCCAATCGACGAGGGTGGGTTTCTTCTTGGGAGGAGCCGGCTCGTCACCAGGCGCCGCTTCATCGCCAGTCGGCGTCACCGGGGCACTCGGCTCGGCTTCGCCGCCGGCTTCCGCCTCTTCCACGACCGCTTCAGCCGGCGTTGGAACGGCAGGTTCCGTGACTTCTTCCAGAGCCTCGGCTTCGCTGTCCGCAGCGACCGCTTCGGTCACCCCGCCGGCCTCTGCCGCCTCGGCCTCCGCCAATAAGGCTCGGGCTGCCTCGAGCTCTTTCAGCCGCTCAGCACGCCGCGCCTCCTCCTGGATGCGGCGGATGGCCTCCTCGGCAGCCTCACTTTCGCTCTTGATGTCAATGCGCCAGCCCGTAAGCTTGGCAGCCAGGCGCGCATTTTGGCCTTCCTTGCCGATGGCCAGAGAGAGCTGGCGGTCTGGCACAACGACCTCGGCCGTACGGCCTTCCGGGGCCTCTACCAGGCGCACATTGGTTACCTGCGCCGGGCTCAAAGCGTTGGCAATGAACACTGCCGGGTCCGGATCCCAGGCCACCACGTCGATTTTCTCGCCGCTAAGCTCGTTAACGAGGGCCTGAATTCGAACGCCCCGGATCCCCACGCAAGCTCCCACCGGGTCCACGCCTTCCTGGCGGGCCGCCACAGCGACCTTGGATCGGGAGCCGGCCTCCCGCGCAATAGCCTTAATCTCGACAGCACCGTTGAAGATTTCCGGAACTTCGAGTTCCATCAGCCGGCGCAACATGTTCTTATGAGTGCGCGATACAATAATCTCCGGACCCTTGGGCGTCTTGCGGACCTCCTGAACATACACGCGTATGCGCTGATTTCGCGTGTATCGCTCCGTCGGCATCTGATTGGCACGCGGAAGCAACGCCTCAGCCTTATCCAGGCTCACCGTGATGCCATCCGGATTCATATTTTGAATAGTGCCCTGAACAATCTCGCCCTCTCGGTCGGCATACGTGTGATAAGTCACCTCACGCTCTGCCTCCCGAATCCGCTGCAAGATGACCTGCTTTGCGGTCTGAGCTGCAATGCGCCCGAAATCATCCGGCGTCACATCCACCTCGACCAGCCCGCCCACCTCGACGTCTGGGTCAATCTTGCGGGCATCTTCGAGCGAGATTTGGGTCCGCTTATCCTGCACTTCCTCGACCACAGCCAGTTGAGCGAGGACCTTGCTCTCACCAGTGTTCGGATCCACACCGATGCGAACATTTTGAGCCCACGCTTCCGGTGTTTTCCGGTAAGCCGCGATCATCGCTGCCTCGAGGGCCTGCATCACAACATCCTCGGGCAGACTGCGCTCTGCTGCCAAGAGCCGAATGGCTCGCGAGAGATCGTTTCTCATCTCTCCTGGTTGTTCCTCCCTACCTGGAGAATGGAAGACAGAAATACGGGCATTGGAGCACGGAATACCATCTTCCAGAGGGCTTCCTCTCCGCTCCGCTTTCCACCATGCATTTACCATTCTCCATTAAAGTAGCCTTACAAGAAGAAAAGTGGGGGAACACCCACCACTTTTCATAGAAATCTCCAACGTTATGGCATAAGTATAACATTTTTCCTTCAATCATGCAAGTCTCTGCCCGGCATTGCGCAGCGAGCCCGCTTTACGGCTCAAAGCCTGTCTCCGGGGTAACAAAGACCGCGGATACGCGCCGGCAAGTCCTCAACGGGCACGATCTCAGCCTGATCACTGCGTCGGGCCTTAATCTCGACACCGCCGGCCTCCCAGGCGCGCGAGCTCACCGTGACGCGAACCGGCACGCCGATCAGGTCAGCGTC
>CAYYSH010000024.1:0-16407 GCA_964474265.1 uncultured Anaerolineales bacterium | reverse complement strand
GGCTTGGGAACCTGCAGGTGGGACCTTGCCGGCGGAACCAGGACGTCGTGATCGCACGGCTCGAACGGCGAAAGCAGGCCGGCCAGCAGGCTACCAGCAACTAACACCGCTGCAGCATACCATTTGTTAGCGCCTTCCAGGAAAAAAAGCAATACCGGGTTGACAAACGGGATGTATTATCGTATAATAGTTGTATTGTATGATATTTCTGGAAGGACAATCCACTCAACTAACCGCCGGGGCCGCAGAGGGGAACCATATCGCCTGGATGTTCAGAATTTTGAAAGGGGAATCTGAGAATCCCAGGTTTTGTGCGTTCCCCGCGGTAAATCCGGCCCGGTTGTGACGATACAGGCTTTTGTCCAAAGTCCAGGATATTTAGCCAGCGGTCTTAATTGTTCTGTGCGAGGTTGTACTGTGGAGCAGTCTATATTCCGCCCTGTTCGTGTCACCAGAGCCTCTGAAGAGGTGGTCCGTCAGATCAAGGCGCTTATCTTCTCCGGTGAGCTGAGCCCGGGCGACCAACTTCCGTCCGAAAATGAGCTTGCCGACCATTTCGGCCTGAGTCGTACCACGGTACGCGATGCATTGCGGGTGCTGGAGACGCAAGGACTTATCGAGATTAAAGTGGGTGCGGGCGGTGGTGCATTTGTGGCCCAGCCCGGTACTGGTCCGGTGCTAGAATCACTGACCAACATGCTCCGCCTCCAACAAGTTACCATCCCGGAACTCGTCGAGGCGCGTCAGGTCGTCGAAACAAACATCGCCGTGCTGGCCGCACAACGCGCCACCGATGAAGACATAAGAGCGATGGAGGAGGCCGTGGCTGCTGCACGAGCTGGACGTGCGGCCGGCGACCCGTACTTCATGCCCCACAGTGTTTCCTTTCACATGGCTCTGGCCAAAGCAGCGAAGAATCAGGTGCTGTTGCTGACCGTAAATTCCATCCGCTCCCTATTCTACGAGGTGCTGGAACGGCTCTTGCCGGCCGATGATATGGCACAACGTGCCATTGAGGATCACCAGAAAATCCTTGATGCAGTCAAGGAGCGCGATGCTGAGCAGGCACGCCAGCTTATGCAAGAGCACATTCTCTACTTCAAAGAGCGTGTCAAGCAACTCGAATAATCCTTCCAGTGGAGAACCTTTGAGGAGACGAAGGTTAGAACATTCCGGCGGCCGGCAGCCGCCGAAGCACAAGAAGGAGGACATCTGTGGCATTAGCGGTTGAGACCCGACCGAAGGATACACAACAGAGAGACGCTCGTATCGGCGATCTGCGTAGTGCGCTAGAGTGGCTTAGGGCAGAAGGGTACCTGCTCGAGACCGATGTAGAGGTAAATCCAGATCTCGAGATCACGGGTATCCAAAAACTTCTCGATGGGAGTCTACCCATCTTGTTCAACAATGTCAAGGGTTACCCACATGCACGTGTCGTTACTAACCTCTTCGCTCGGATGGATATCCTTGACCAGATGTTTGGCTGGGATGGCCCACAGGACCGCACCCGCAAACTGGCCTACGCACTGACCCACCCGATTGCGCCGGTGGAAATCCCTCAGGACGAAGCCCCGTCCCAGGAAGAGGTGATCACTGACACCATCGACGTAAACCAACATGTGATCGCCATCCGACACACTGCCCTGGAAACCGAGTTTACCATTGGTTCTGGGAACAGCGTGGTGGTCGGAGACTATTTCCATGGCGGCAGCCACATCGGCTACAACCGCATGGCCTGCCGTTGGGGCGATGTGTGCACCTTCCAGGCCGCCCCCGGGTCCCACATGTGGCAGGTGATCACGGAACACTACCGCGACGAAGAGCCCATCCCGCTCACCATGTGCTTTGGCGTTCCGCCGGCGGCCACCCTGATTGCCGGCGGTGGCTTCGACTACGTGGTGCTACCCCGGGGCGCCGACGAGCTGGGCGCGGCTGGCGCCGTGCAGGGCTTCCCCATCCGCATCGTCAAGGCGCGCACTGTGGATGCCTGGGCCCTGGCAGATTGCGAACTCGTCCTCGAAGGCCTGCTCTACCCGCGTGATAAGCGCTACGAGACGGCCCAGGCTGAAAAAGCAGGACAGCAGGGTAAATTCCCCTTCCACCCGGAGTGGGCCGGCTACATGGGCAAAGCTTATAAAGCGCCTACTTTCCACGTCACGGCCATCACCATGCGCCGCCGGGAAACCAGGCCCATCTTCTACGTCTTGGGCGTACACATGCTCGATTGCAACAACATTGACACCACCGTGCGCGAGGCTGCCATCTTCGAGCTGTGCGAGCGACTGCAGCCGGGCATCATTCAGGATGTGCACATCCCCTATCCCATGACCGACTGGGGTGGCTGTATCATCCAGGTCAAGAAGCGCAACCGCATCGAGGAAGGCTGGCAGCGAAACTTCCTGGCAGCGATTCTCTCCTGCAGTCAGGGTATGCGCCTCGCCATCGCAGTGGATACCGATGTGGACATCTACTCCATGGACGACATCATCTGGGCCTTGACCACGCGGGTAAACCCGCACACCGACATCCTCAACCCCGTTCCGGGCGGTATCGGGCAGACCTTCCAGCCACAAGAGCGCATGACCGCCGGCGAGAAGGAGTGGACAGCGTCCAACACGCGCTTCGAGGGCGGCATGGGGATTGACGCCACCCTACCTTACGGCTATGAGCAAGACTTCCAGCGGCCAGTGTATCCCATCGATCGCGTCGAACTCAGCCGATGGTTTAAGCAAGAGGACATTGAGCGGGCCAAGGCGTTAATGGACGGCTGGGTCAAGGTCCTGGCCCGAACCGGACGCTAAAGAAGGCCAGATCCTGGGAGTTTGCACAAACCCAGGGTCTGCCTGTCAGTGGAGACCCTCACATATGAACTTCGAATGAGGGGACAGCGTTGATGGCTGAAGGAACAGGCGAGCAGCAAAGCTTGCTCCCCGCTTATCGTGTGCTGGATTTGACCGACGAGTCTGGTTTCCTATGCGGGAAGATACTGGCTGATCTGGGAGCCGATGTGATCAAGATTGAGCCACCCGGTGGCGATGCGGCCAGAATGGTGGGCCCCTTTCCTGATGACCACCCTGATCTCAGCAGAAGCCTGTACTGGTGCAGCTACAACAGTGGCAAGCGCGGTATCACGCTCAATCTTGAAACGCGGCAGGGGCAGGCGCTCTTTCGCAGACTGGCCCGCTCTGCTGACTTCATCATTGAGACGTATCCGCCCGGCAGGCTCGATGAACTCGGGATTAGCTTCGAGAGCTTGCGGGGACTTAATCCACGGTTGATCCTGATCTCTATCACACCGTTTGGCCAAAGCGGACCGTATCGGGATTATAAGGGCAGTGATCTGATAGCCATGGCCATGAGCGGAATGATGTCTCTCATTGGGGAACCAGGAGAGCCTCCGCTGCGCGTCTCACTCCCCCAGGCGCCGATGTGGGCCGGCATGTACGCTGCAGCCGGGGGTCTGATCGCCCACTACTATCGCGAGGTGACCGGCAAAGGTCAGCAGGTGGACATCTCCCTGCAAGCCAGCCTCCTTTGGGCCCTGGCCAATGCACCAGCCTTTTGGGCCACCAATAGAACCGTGCCTACCCGTGGAGGCTCGCAGATCACTGGACGTAGCACCACTGGGGCAACCATGCGTGGTATTTTTCGCTGCAAGGACGGCTATCTCAACTTCGTCGTGTACGGCGGCGCAGCCGGCCGGCGCTCCAACCAGGCACTGGTTGAGTGGCTGGCCGAGGAGGGACTGGCCACAGAAGCCCTGCTGAACAAGGATTGGAGTTGTTTCAATATCGCAGAAGCGACCCAGGACGAGATCGATGAGATCGAGGGGCCGGCTGCGGAGCTGTTTTTGCAGTGCACTAAGGCGGAATTCCTGGAGCAGGCCTACAAGCGCGGAATGCTTGGTTATCCCGTCGCAGATGCACGTGACATTTTGAATGACATGCACTTGCGTGAGCGAGATTTCTGGCGCACGATTTACCATCCACAATTGGGCCAGGCATTGAAGTTGCCGGGGGGCTTTGCTCGCTTTTCCGAGGCTACAGTGGGTCCGCGCCAGCCGGCGCCCGGCATCGGCGAGCACAATGCCGAGATTTACAAGGAGGAACTCCACCTGACGGATTCGGAGCTGACGGCATTGCAAGCTGACGGAGTGATCTGACAAGGCTGACCCATGTCACACCCCACATTGCACAAGAACAACGGCGCGCTGGCCGGAATCCGGATCATCGAGTTTGCCGTGTTTGCGGCCGGACCCGTCGTGGGGAAGCTCATGGCCGAGCATGGTGCGGAGGTAATCCGCGTCGAGTCGAGAACGCGCCCCGATGGGTTTCGTGTTCACTATCCGCCCTTCAAAGACAACCGTGCCGGCCTGGATCGCAGTGGGACTTTCGCCCTGTTTAACAACGACGTTCTCAGTGTGACGATCAATCTCAAGACCTCGCGTGGTATAGAATTGGCTAAGGAGCTCGTCGCGCACGCAGATGTTGTGATCGAGAACTTTGCCCCTGGCGTGATGGAGCGCCTGGGGCTGCACTACAAGGCGCTCAGGGAGATAAATCCCGGTATCATCATGCTCAGTTCATGCAACCAAGGGCAGAGTGGCCCGCGGGCGAGCCAGCGTGGCTTCGGATCGCAGCTTACGTCACTGAGCGGCTTCACCCACCTGACGCGCTACGATGATGGGCACTCGCCTATGCTGCTGTATGGCCCGTACATCGATTTTATCGCCGTCGGTTATGGCCTCATCGCAGTCCTGGCGGCCCTTGATTTTCGGCGGCGAACGGGGAGAGGACAGCACATCGATTTGTCCCAATACGAGGCCGGCATCCAATTCGTGATCCCGGCGTTGCTGGACTTTCAGGTAAATGGGCGGGTGCAGGGACCACGAGGGAACCATAGCTCACGGGCCGCGCCTCACAATGTGTACCCCTGTCGGGGCGAGGATGCCTGGTGTGCCATTGCTGTTTTCGACCAGGAAGAATGGCAGGCGCTGTGCAGGGTAATCGGTCATCCAGAATGGATTTCTGATGCTCGCTTTGCTACCCTGGAAGCACGAAAGAGACATGAAGATCAATTGGATGAATTGATTGCCGGCTGGACGCGCAAGTTCACGCCACAGGAGGTCATGGAGCGGTTGCAGGCTGCCGGCGTGCGGGCCGGCGTGGTCCAGACCATCGCTGACCTGTTCTCCGACCCCCAACTGGCACACCGCCAGCAATGGCGGGCTCTGAAGCATCCTGAGTTGGGGAGTTACGAATATGAGGCGCCACCCTTCCTGCTCTCCGAAACGCCGGCTCGACTGCGCCGGCCCAGCCCCTGCCTGGGCGAGCACAACCATTACGTCTTTGGTGAACTCCTCGGACTGCCTGAGGACGAAATCCAGTTGCTGATTGCAGAAGGCGTGCTCACTTGAAGTCCAAAGCCGTAACAACGGAGGCAACATTTGATGAATGCGGATTATCCTGACCTGCACGATCATCTCAAGAACCTGGAAGCCCACGGGCTGCTGATTCGGATCAGACGGAGAATCAACAAGGACACGGAGCTTCACCCCCTGGTGCGCTGGCAATATCGCGGTGGATTGCGGGACGAGGAGCGCAGAGCCTTTTTGTTCGAGAACGTAGTCGACAGCAAGGGCCGCCAATACAGCATTCCGGTGACAGTTGGCGCGCTGGCCGGCTCGCAGCGCATCTACGAGCTCGGCATGGGGTGCGCCGGCCCGGAGGAAATGGCGCAGAAATGGGATCGCGCAATCGCACGTCCGATAGAGCCGGTACTGGTGGACACGGCGCCCTGCCACGAAGTCATATACACCGGGGACGATCTGACGCGAGAGGGTGGCGGCCTTGACGTGCTCCCGGTTCCCATTTCCACTCCCGGCTTTGACAATGCGCCTTACACCACCTGCTCCCATTGGATCACCAAAGACCCTGACACTGGCGTGCGCAACATGGGCAACTACCGCGGCCAGATAAAAACGCGCACCCGGGTGGGGATTTTCCCCTCAGGCCTCGGGCAGGACGTCTACATTCACTGGCGCAAACATCAGGCGCGCGGCACGCACTTGCCGGCGGCCCTGGTCATCGGCGCGCCGCCGGCCGTTTCCTACACAGCAGTGCAGAAGCTACCCTATGGTGTAGATGAGCTGGCCGTCTCCGGCGGTCTGGCCGGGGCACCCATCCGGCTGGTAAAGTGTAAGACGGTTCCGCTGGAGGTGCCGGCTGAGGCCGAGATCGTCATCGAAGGCTATATCAACACCCAGTTCGTGGAACCCGAGGGCCCGTTTGGCGAGTCCCATGGCTACATGCACCCCCGTCAGCTCAACCCGTTCATGGACGTGACGGCCATCACCCATCGCAGCGACGCCATCTACGTCTCGTGGATCAGCCAGGTCACGCCCAGCGAATCCAGCGTGATCAAGAAACGCGGCTATGAGTTGCTCTTCCTGCGGCACCTGCGCGACGAATGCCGTATCAAGAGCGTGCTGCGCGTGGAAATGCACGAACCGCTGACCAACCTGCGCAAGTTCATTATCGTCCAAATGCAGCAACCATCGGAGGCTGAGGTCTGGCGCGCGTTACACGCAGCAGCCAGCTTCCATCCGGGTGTGGGCAAGATTGTGGTAGCAGTGGATGAGGACATCGATCCCGCCAGCCCGGACGCGGTGCTGTGGGCCATGTGTTACCGCATGAAGCCTCACCGCGACGTGCACATTGTCGGTGGGATGGAAAAGGGACATGCGCCCCCCTTCCATTACAAAGACCTGCACGAAGACGCCGATGTGGTTGCCTACCATCTGCCCGCCGACGATTCAGCTATGCTGTGCAATGCCATTCTCAAGGAGCCCTTTCCACCAATCTCGTTGCCCAAACGGGAGTACATGGAACATGCCCGAGCGCTTTGGGAGGAACTAGGCCTGCCACCGCTGCGCCCGCAATCACCCTGGTACGGATACTCGCTGGGGCAGTGGGATGAAGAACTGGAGGAGGAGGCCGTGCTGGCTGTGCAGGGTGAGTACTACCGCACGGGTGAGAAGTTGGCAGGCCGGCGGGTGCCTGTCAAATACGAGGAAGGACGGCCCGTTAGCGGGGCCGCCCACGGGGTTGAGGAGTAACGGGCCATGCATAAAACCTTGGCTGACCCTGGAACGCAAATGGCAACCGCCGGCGATGGCCTGCGAGGCTGGCTCGATGCTGTGGATCGGTTGGGTGAACTACGCCGGGTGACCGGTGCCACGTGGCAGGAAGACATCGGGATGGCGACGGAAATCCTGCAACAGAGCGAGAATGCGCCGGCTGTGCTCTTCGACGAAATTCCGGGCCACGAGCCTGGCTTTCGCGTCCTGGTCAACAACTTTGGGTCAATGCGTCGCATCGCCCTGGCCCTGGGGTTGCCCCCCGAAGAGAACACCATGACGCTCATCGATCTGTGGCGCGAGAAACTGCGCCAGGTGGAACCCATTCCGCCCACGTTCGTAGACGATGGCCCTGTGCTGCAAAACGTCATGCGTGACGATGAGGTGAACGTGCTCAAGTTCCCCACCCCCATCTGGCACGAGCAGGATGGCGGTCGCTACATCGGCACGGCCAGCGCCGACATCACCCGCGACCCCGACGAGGGCTGGGTGAACCTGGGCACCTACCGCGTGATGGTACACGACAAAACCCGCGTCGGGTTCTATATCTCGCCTGGCAAACATGGCCGCCTGCACCGGCAGAAGTACTTCGAACGGGGCGAACCCTGTCCAGTGGCCGTGGCGATTGGTATGCACCCGCTGCTCTACCTGGCCAGCGCCACCGAGTCGCAGTATGGTGTCAGCGAGTACGACTGGGCCGGCGGCGTCCTGGGGCGCCCGGTAGAAGTCTTCGAGGGAGAAGTCACCGGTCTGCCGCTCCCGGTTGATGCGGAGATTATCCTGGAAGGCTTCGCCTATCCTCAAGAGACGCTGGTCGAAGGTCCCTTCGGCGAGTGGACGGGCTACTATGCCAGCGCCAGCCGTGAGGAGCCAGTCCTGCACGTGCAGCGCATCTACTATCGCGATGATCCGATCATCGTCGGATCACCGCCAACTCGCCCGCCGGACGAGCAGTCGCGCTACCGCGCCTTCCTACGCTCGGCGGTGATGTACGACGAGCTGGAGCGGGCCGGCGTGCCGGACATTCGAGGGGTGTGGTGCCATCCCGTCGGCGGCAGCCGGCTGTGGGTGGCGGTCAGCATCAAACAGCGTTACCCGGGCCACGCACGTCAGGTGGGCCACCTGGCGGCCTCTGTTCGGTCGGGCGGCTATCTGGGGCGCTATGTGATTGTAGTAGACGAGGATATCGACCCCACGAACCTGGAAGAAGTGGTCTGGGCAATGTGCACCCGGTCCGATCCCGTGCGTTCCATCGACATCATCCAGCGTGCATGGAGCGGGCCGCTGGATCCGGCCATTCGCCCCGGCCAGAAAGGCTTCAACTCGCGGGCTATCATCGATGCAACCCGACCTTTCGAATGGCGAGACGAATTCCCGCCGGTCAGTGCCATGAGCGCCGAACGGCGGCAAGTGGCACTGGAGCGCTGGGGGCATCTGCTTGAGATGTAGGAGGTATCATGTCGCGCGATCAGCTACTCACCGGTGAGGCCGGTCGAGACGTGATTCGCAGGTTCCGGGCGCAGAATACCGTCAAAGGACTGCATCACAAGAACCTCAAGGAGATCGAACTGCGGGCCTGGGAGGACCGAGGAGGCAATTCCATTTGGTTCGATACCGATACGTATGCCATGGAGGCCCATCTCTCCGAGATTCCGCCCGGTGAGCACAAGCGAGCGCACCGGCACTTCCACGAGGCGTTGATCTACATTGTCTGTGGAAAGGGCTACTCATTGATCTGGGCCGACGGGGAAGAGCCACAGAAGTATGAGTGGCAAGAGGGAGATCTGATCTCAATTCCGGTGTGGCATTGGCATCAACATTTCAACACCGACCCGGACAAGCCGGCCCGCTATCTGGCCATCACCAACATCCATCACATGGAAGCGTTGGGGCTTTTCCAGCACGAGGAGCAACCATGGTCCGAGTAGGCTTCATCGGCCTGGGCCGTATGGGCCGGCCCATGTGCTGGCACATCCTGAAAGCCGGCCACAGGCTGACGGTCTTCGATCTGGACCAGGCGGCGGCCGCGCCATTGGTGGAGAGCGGAGCTTCTGCGGCTGCATCGCCGGCTGAGGTCGGCGGCGCCGCGGAAGTGATCCTGGTCATGGTGCCCACCGATGAGGACGTCACTGAGGCGATAGCCGGTCGCGAGGGAATCCTGGTCGGGGCTATGCCGGGAACGGTAATCGCCGTGTGCAGTTCGGCCATGCCAGAAACATGTTGTCGGCTAGCTGAGCTCGCTGCCAGAGGAGGTGTTGGCCTGTTGGACGCGCCGGTGGCCCGAGGCGTGCGCGGCGCAGAGGCCGCTGACCTGACAGTGTTTGTTGGTGGTGCAGCAGAGCACCTTGAGAAGTGCCGGCCAGTGCTCGAGACTTTTGCCAACCACATCTTTCACATGGGACCTGTCGGCGCTGGTCAGATCACCAAGACTGTCAACAACTTGATCCATTGGGTCGAGGTAGTGGGAATCTATGAGGCGTTGCGGCTCGGTGCAGCATACGGGGTACATCCGAACAGACTGCGCCCGGCGCTGCTGGCCGGCAGTGTCGAGAGCCGCACGCTGCGCGAGTTGCACCTGGTCGGCCTGGCCTGGCCACACAAGGACATGGACAACGCCCTGCGCATGGCTGAGGCCAGCGGGACCCCCCTGCCCCTGATGGAGCGCGTGGCTGAACTGGTGGTGGAAATGAGCAAGGAGCAACTGCGCAGTCTGTTCGTGGAGGCCAAGCCGGCATGAGCATCGACATTCCCGGGTTGAAAGAAAAACTGGTCACTTGTATTCGCCTGATGGCCATGGAGGGGCTGCTGGATTTCAACGGCCACGTCAGTTTGCGGTTGCCTGATGACCGGCTCCTGATCAACTCGCGATATTCGACGCGGGCCGGCATCACCCCGGAGCAAATTGTGATTGCCGACATGGACGGCAACCTCCTCGAAGGGGACGATGAACCACCCAGCGAGACCGTTATCCACACAGAGATTTATCAGGCACGGCCGGATGTCGGTGCGGTGGCACACCTCCACCCGCAGTATGCTACCCTGTTCACCATCGCCGGCATCCCCCTGGTCCCAGTGTACATCGTAGCCAGCCTCTTTGGGAAAGAAGGTGTACCGGTGTTCGATGATTCGAGCCTGATTCGCAGCAAGGAACAGGGACGGGCTGTAGCCAAGGCGTTGGGGAACAGGCCGGCGCTTCTTCTGCGAGCACACGGGGCAGTGGCCGTAGCACCGGATATCGAGGGCGTCTTCGCTGTCGCCTTTGCCCTGGAGGACAATGCCAGGAAAGCGCTTTGGGCGGCAATGCTGGGAGGGGCCAACTCTCTCTCCGAGGCGGAGATGGGGCAATATGGTGCACCGGTTTCTCATCGAGGAACCAGGCATAAGATCTGGAACTTCCATGTAGAAAAAGCGCGTGCGAGAGGGTGGCTGTGAGCCATAACCCCCAGCGCACATGGGTTCCATTCGGTGGGCTGATGTGCGGTTTTCGTTTCCCGGAAAGGAGGCTCATTGACTGTGACACAGGATAAGTTGCAAACCAGAGACGAGGCCGAGGAACTGGAGGCCTTCCGGGCCAGGTACCCCAACAAGGGGCTACACTTCAAGAATCTGAAGACCTTTCCCGTGCACTACCGCCCGCTGCGAGGTACCGGTGGTGCCTGGTTTGACCTGGCCGGCAACAGAACTATCGAAGCACATATCAGTGAGATTCCGCCTGGTGGGCACAACAAGAAACACCGTCACATGAACGAAGCCATCATTTACATCGTGTCGGGACGTGGCTACTCAATCATCCAGGAAGAGGGCAAGGAAGCCATCAGGATTGAGTGGGAGGAAGGCGATCTCTTCTCTCCGCCGCTGAATGCCTGGCACCAGCATTTCAACTCCGACCCGGAGAAGCCGGCGCGCTATCTTGCGGTCACCAACATCGGCCTGATGAAGAAAATCGGTGCTTTCAGCAAGGAACAAGCGCCTGACCAGGACTGAGAAGGGACTGACCATGACAAAATCTGCCCACATTGACGAGATTGTGGAACGTGAGGAATTCCGCCGAAAGCATGTGCAGGAAGGCATCTTTTTCAAGAACCTGAAAACGTACCCGGTCATCGAACGCAGGCTGCGGGGCTCCTCCGGTGCCCACTTCGCGTTGGCCGGCAACCGGACTATCGACGCCCACATCAGTGAACTGCCGCCGGGTGGCCATAACAACATGCATCGTCACATGAACGAGGCCATCATCTACATTCTCTCAGGACGCGGATACTCCATTATCGAGGAGGAGGGCAAGGAACCGATCAAGATCGAGTGGGAAGAAGGGGATCTCCTCTCACCGCCATTGATGGCCTGGCACCAGCACTTCAATTCGGATCCAGAGAAGCCGGCACGCTACCTGGCCATTACCAACGTGCCATTGATGACAGCCCTGGGTACCTTTATCAAGCAGCAGCGTGGGGGCGACACTTCGTAATCCATTACTTGCAATACGTCGAGCAGACCGGCTTGCGAAAAGGAGGTGATCTCGGAGACATAGTAAGTGACGACACAGAGTTCACAGAAGCGGTAACGAACTCACTAGTGTTCGGACTCTCACCGAAGGAGGCAGAAAGATGAAAGCACTTGATCGCCGGCTAACAAGAGCTCTTCGCAGCCTGGCGGCTCTGATGGTCATCGCGCTCGTCTCGGTCGCCTGTGCCCAGTCGGCACCGGCGCCAGCGCCGACAAAGGCGCCAGAGCCCACCAAGCCGCCTTCAGAGCCCACCCAACCGCCTGAGCCTACTCCGACAATGACGCTGGAGGAGGCTGCGAAGGCGGAAGGTGGCCAACTGATGATCTACACTTCCATGAACATCGACGACCTCGAGGAGGTTCTGGCGAAGTTCAGAGAAGACTACCCCTTTGTCAGCACCGAGTACTATCGAGCCAAGGGGGAAGATGTGATCCAGAAAGCCCTCACGGAAGCACAGGCCGGCCAGCACTTCGCGGACGTGTTCGAGACCAACGCTTTCGAAGTCTATCGTCTGCTGTTGGAAGGCCTGCTGGCACCCTTTGACGCCCCCGAGCGGGCAGCGTATCCAGACAATGCCAAGGACCCGGATGGTTACTGGACGGTGGACCGCATCAACACGGTGGTCATTGCCTACAACACCGACCTGGTAGACCCGGCCGACGCACCCACCACTTTCGAGGATCTCCTTGATCCAAAATGGAAAGGCCAGATTGGCGTTGAAGCCGGTGATGTTGAACTGCTGGCAGACATGGTAGGCGCCTGGGGCGAGGACAAGGCTTATAACCTCTGGCAAGGCATCGCTTCCCAAGAGCCAGGCATTATCGACGGACACACCGAACTGGCAGAGTTAGTCGCTGCCGGCGAGTTTGCCGTCTCGCCTAACCTCTACGGGCACCGGATTGAGAAGCTGAAGTCCAAGGGAGCGCCATTGGAATGGGTTCGCACCGACCCCGTGTTTGCCTATACGCAGTTGCTGGCCCTGGCGGCCGACGCGCCCCATCCGGCCACCGGCAAACTGTTTGTCAACTGGTTGCTGTCAGAAGCCGGCCAAAATGCCATCCGTGATGTCGGGCGTATTCCAGCACGACCGGGTGTAAAAGCGAACCCACCGGAACTGACTGAAGGCTTGAACTTCTACTACACTGTTCCCTCCCTGGCTGAGCACTACAACGACTATGCCGAGAAGTGGAATTCATGGTTTAGCCTGGATTAGTTCCCGGAAGCGCACGAGGGCACCGTATGGTGTGGTGCGCACGTATTCGCACACCACACCATACATCCCCGGTAAATCGGCAGGAGAACTGTGATGGCAACTGAAACCCAGGCACCTTCGGCTTCTTGGTGGCCGCTGCGCTTAAACCTCCGGCGCCTTGTCGATGCACGGCTCTGGATCCTGGGTGGCGCAGTCTTTGTGGTGCTCTACTTGGCTGGCGTGCCGTTGCTCTTGCTCCTGTGGGGCAGCCTCAAGGTTGGCAACCCAACAGAGATCAGCGCACTAACACTGCGCAACTTCCAGATGGCCTATGGCGACCCACGCTCGTTCACCTTGCTGGCAAGCTCGGTGATCTACGCCGCCGGCACCTGCATCTTCTCATTGGTTTTGGGAACGAGCATGGCCTTTATCATTGAACGGACCAATACACCGCTGAAGAGCCTGTTCACTGCCATGGCGCTGGTCCCACTGATCATCCCTGGCATCTTGCACACCATCGCCTGGATTCTATTGCTCAGCCCCAGGATCGGCGCTATCAATCGTGCTCTGATGGCCCTTTTCGGGCTCACGGAGGCGCCCTTCAACATCTACGGCATGGGAGGTATGATCTGGGTCGAGGGACTGCATCTTTCACCGCTGGTGTTCGTGATTATGGCGGCTGCCTTTCGCTCTATGGACCCTGCACTGGAAGAGGTTGGGTTAACCTCTGGAGCCGGCTTTCCGACCATCTTTCGTCGGATCACCTTACCATTGGCGCTGCCGGCCATCGCTTCAGCCGGCCTGCTCATGTTCATCCGAGGGCTCGAGTCCTTCGAGGTGCCGGCCCTCATCGGTCTGCGCGGCGGGGTGAAAGTATTCACGTCGCGCATCTGGCTGGCCCTCAAAGAGTTCCCGCCCGACTACGGCCTGGCGGCTGCCTTTGCCATCGGCCTAGTGGTGATCAGTGCCATTGGCATCCTGCTCTACAGTCGCCTGACCGCGGAGAGCGAGCAATTCGCTACGGTCACAGGGAAGGGTTACCGGCCTCACATCATTGACCTGGGACGGTGGCGCTATCTAACCAGCGCAATCTTTGTGCTCTACTTCTTGTTCCTGGTGGGCCTGCCCCTCTTCATCCTGATCTGGGCTTCGCTGAATCCCACATACACAGCACCATCACTGGACAAACTCGATCGGTTGACCCTGGACAACTACGCCTTCGTGCTCAACATGTCGCGAGCGCGCACTGCCTTCAAGAACAGTCTCGTCTTGAGCCTGGGAAGCGCGACGATCGTCATGCTGCTGACCGCAGTTATTGCGTGGATTACGGTCAAGACACGCTGGCCCGGGCGCTCGGCGCTGGACATTGTCACATTCCTGCCGATCACGATCCCGGGCATCGTCCTGGGCGTTAGCCTGATATGGGTTTACCTGATCTTGCCCATCCCCATCTATGGCACGATCTGGATATTGTTGCTGGCTTATATCACCCGTTACATGCCGTACGGCATCCGCACCAATTCGGCCTCGATGATCCAGATTCATGACGAGCTGGAGGAGGCGGCCGTCATTTCCGGAGGCTCATGGCTTCAGACCTTCCGACGCGTGACATTGCCGCTGTTGAAACCGGGCCTGATCGCAGGGTTCACCTACGTTGTCGTGGTCTCGTTCCGGGAGTTGTCAAGCTCGATCCTACTTTACAGCAGCAAAAGCATCGTGCTCTCAATCCTTATCTTCGACCTCTGGGATGGTGGGCAGTTTCCCATTGTCTCTGCGCTGAGCGTCCTGATGATCGCGATTCTGATCGTAATCGTGGCGCTGGCCAGCCGATTGAGCGCCTTTTTCGGCGTCCGCAGTGTCTAGCAGCGGAGTAGGACACACAGGATGGTGAAGCTTCTATGGTTACCGTAAGAAACCTGGTTAAGGTTTTCAGAGGCAGAGGTGACGAGGCAGTCAGGGCCGTCGATGACGTGGGGTTCGAGGTCCCAGAGGGTAAATTCTTCACGTTGCTGGGGCCCAGCGGATGCGGAAAAACGACCACGCTTCGCATTATCGCCGGCCTGGAACAACCAGAAGGCGGTGAGATTCACATTGGGGGCAAAGTGGTCTTTTCGGCTAAACACAAAGTGTTTGTACCGCCGAACGAGCGTGACATCGGCATGGTATTCCAGTCCTATGCCATCTGGCCCCACATGACCGTTTTCGACAATGTGGCCTTCCCACTGACAGTTGGCAAACGCAAGTACTCAAAGAAAGAGATCGCCGACCGGGTGGAGCGGGTGCTGGCCATGGTGCAACTCGATGGGTTGGAAAGCCGGCCGGCCCCTCACCTCAGCGGCGGACAGCAGCAGCGTCTGGCTCTGGCTCGTGCTCTGGTAGCTGAGCCAAAGGTGCTGTTGCTGGACGAACCTCTGAGCAACCTGGATGCGAAACTACGCGAGAAGATGCGCATCGAGCTACGCGAACTGCAGCGCAGACTTCGCCTGACCACCGTCTACGTGACACATGATCAGGCGGAGGCGCTGGTGATGTCAAACATGGTGGCTGTGATGTCCCACGGGAAGCTCGTTCAGATAGGCAAACCGCGTGAGATCTACGAACAGCCGGCCAACCGGTTCACCGCCGATTTCATCGGCTCGACCAACTTCATTGCCGGGACCGTGGTTGGCGATCCCCTCGAGGATGGAGCGCGTCTTGTGAAGACACCTCACGGAGAACTTGTGTGTCATGTGCCATCAGACATTCAGAAGAGCGAGCCAGTCCTGATCTCGGTTCGTCCACAAAATGTGCTAATCTCCAAAGAGACCACACCTGGCGCGCGCAACGTCTTCCGCGGCAAGGTGCGTGTGGCTGTTTTCCTTGGCGAATATGTGGACTGCCAGGTCGAGGTGGGCGATGATCTCCTGCGGGCACACATGCACCCACGGCTGAAGATTCGGCGAGGCGAAGAGGTGTTCGTGCACCTGCCACGCAACCTGTGTACTGTCGTCCCGGACGAAGACAGAGCTATGAAACCGGCGGGGGCATCAGTGTGACCGGCAATAGCCAGTCCTCGAATAGCGAGAAGCCGCGGACGGGCAGCGGTGGCGATCTCGTCGTGGCGTATCTCAAAGCTGAAGGTGTCCAGTTTGTTTTCGGCGTCATCGGAAGCTCCATCTTGGACCTGACCGACGCCCTCTACCGAGAGCCGGCCATCCGCTACGTCCCCACACAGCACGAGCAGGCCGCGGCCTACATGGCGGACGGCTACGCCCGCGTGACCGGGAAGCCCGGCGTGTGTATCGCCACCGTAGGCCCCGGCGTCACCAATCTGACCTCTGGCATCGCACAGGCCTTCGTCGAATCTTCGCCGGTGCTTGCCCTGACTGGCGACATCCACACTCACCACTACGGCAAAGGCGCTTCCAATTTCCACGAGATCGATCAGCAGGCGCTGTATCGGCCGATCACGAAGCTGAGTAAACGGGTGGAGCATCCCGAGCGGCTGGGAGAGTTTCTGCAGATGGCCTTCCGCACTGCGATGAGCGGCCGGCACGGCCCGGTGTACCTTGGCCTACCACGTGATGTACTCAG
>CAYYSH010000023.1:10552-16544 GCA_964474265.1 uncultured Anaerolineales bacterium | reverse complement strand
CACTCCTCGATTCGCCAGAGTCCAGTTTCTAAAACCCTCAGATTCCTGGAACCTCATCAACCGCTTCTCTGGCAGGCTTCTACAGAAATGTGGTAACTTCTCAGGCACTCTGTTGTAGCCCGTCTCCTACCTGCGCCGCTAGGCCAATCTTCCCAGCCATCATGCACTCTATCTACAAGTGGGGCAGGTGACGGGCACGGTCCGGGGAGCCCCCCGAGCGTTGTGGCCTGAGTGGTAGCGAAACGGGGCACAATCACCCACTCTCAAACGGTTACGACCGCCGGCAGCCACGGCCAGCGCGTGGGGCGATGGGCGGCAGTGGTCATCGGCGGTCGCGAATCAATTGCCCACTTGTTTTGACGCATTACACGTGTTCACGCTACTGTAAGTTTGCACAGGAGAACAGAAGTGTGAGGGCAAAGAGGCGTTGGGGCGGAGAAGGTGGGGTGAGGGAGATATCAGATGACAAGGACATTCGTGATGTCACCGATTCCCCCACCCTCGCTTCCCCGCGCGGATCAGGCAGGAACAGATAGTTCGCGGAAGATTTCGTCCTTGTCTGGCACAGTTTCCCAGTCAGCCAGAAACTTAGCCAGACCGGCATCGGTGAACGGGTGTTGGAACATCTTCTTCATGACGGCGAACGGCATGGTGATGACATCGGTGCCGGCCAGCGCTGCTTCCACCACGTGGCGTGGGTGGCGAACGCTGGCGGTGAGGACTTGCGTTTCGATGCCGTAGATATCGAAAATCTCCACCATCTCACGGACAATTTGCATGCCGTCATGTCCCCGGTCATCCAGCCGGCCAATGAAGGGGCTGACATACGTCGCACCGGCCTTGCCGGCCAACAGTCCCTGATTCGTCGAAAAGACCAGCGTAACGTTGGTCTTGATGCCTTCCTCACGAAGAACTCGCAACGCCTTGAGCCCCTCAGGTAGCAGTGGGACCTTTGCAACCACGTTCGGTGCCCACGAGGCCAGCAGCCGTGCCTCCCTGATAATGCCCTCCGCGGTGGTGCTGACCGTCTCCAGACTCACCGGGCGGTCTCCGAGAAGCTCCAGAATCTCGGCTGCCACTTCCCGGAACTCCCGGCCTTCCTTTGCGGCTAGAGAGGGGTTGGTTGTTACACCGTCCAAAATGCCCCACTCGTTGGCGGTGCGGATCTCATCAATATTGGCTGTATCCAGAAAGAACTTCATTCCTCACTCACCTCCCTTACGATGGCGTCCGTCATGCGCACTACATGTGCCATGGCCCGGACGTCGTGCACACGTACAATATCGGCGCCCCGCGCAATGGCGAGGGCCACTGCAGCGGCTGTGCCGAAAGCTCGTTCTCCTGGCGGTGCATCAAGTATGTAGCCGATGAATGATTTGCGCGATGGCCCGACCAGGATCGGCCGGCCCAGAGACTGCAGCCGATCGAGCTTGTTGATGATGGTCAGGTTTTGCTCCACCGTCTTGCCAAAGCCTATGCCGGGATCCACAATGATCTGTCTCAGCTCGATGCCGGCCTTGAGGCCAATGTCGATGCATGCCTGCAGTTCATGGAGAATATCCTCCATCAAATTCTCGTAAACAACACCGATATATCGCCCGCCTAGACGTTCTTCCTGTATAACGTTCTTTGGCCGGCTGCGATTATGCATCACGATGACTGGCACGCCTCGTTCAGCGACCAGGGGGGCCATGTCGGGGTCCATGCGCAGCCCCCAGACATCGTTGACAATGTGTGCGCCGGCGTCCAGTGCAGCGGCAGCGACTTCAGCCTTGTAGGTGTCAATAGAAACAGGTACATCCGTCTTCTCTGTGATGGCCTGGATGGCCGGCAATACTCGCTGCATTTCGACCTCAGCGCTGACAGGTTGAGACCCCGGACGCGTTGACTCACCTCCAATGTCCAGGATGTCGGCGCCGGCCTCAACAAACTGTCTGGCCTGCTCGACGGCCGCCTCGACATCTCCCGCCAACCCGTCACCTGAAAAGGAATCGGGGGTGACATTGATGATGCCCATGATGTAGGTCTTACTGCCCCAGTGGAAGACGGTCCCCCCTGCTTCGATGGGCTCCGGAAAGAGGTGGTGATGCGGCCTGGTGGTGCTCTTCAAGATCTCACATCCTGGTACAGTTTATGGTAACCGGCGAGCGCATGTCAGAGAATACGTAGATCTTGTTGGCCGCTCGTGAACTGGCCGGCTCCAGGCTTAGTAACGCCCCATCTCCCGGAGCCGATCATCGTCAATGCCGAAGTGGTGTGCAATCTCGTGAATCACTGTGCGGCGAACCTGTTCTCGGATCGCTTCGTCGGTGCGGCAAACTGCGGTTATCGGACCCTGAAAAATCGTGATCTTGTCAGGTGGGATGAGGCCGTACGATCGCGTTCGCAGCGTGAGAGGGACACCCTGGTACAGGCCGAACAACGTACCGCGGCCGGGCGTCACGCCGGCTGCCATCAGTTGTTCCATCGTCGGCCAGGTTTCCACCACGACCTCGACGTTGTCCATAGCCTGAGCAATCTGGTCGGGCAGGCTATCCAGTGCTTCCCGCACCAGATCCAGGAAGTGATCCGTAGTCATCTCGACACACCCTTCTACTCAATATCGGCGTTGCGCTGGCCCTTGTACTTCAGGATTATAACCTCCGTTTCAGACGGCAGGCTGGACTGACTGACGCGATAGGTGTCGCCGGCGGTGCCGTCATGAATGCCCATCTCTTTCAGGAACTTCGACACAGGGTCCAGGTTTGCCTGACCAGAATAGGCCGCCGTTCGATAGTGCATCGGAATCACAAGGCGGGGCTCAATGAGGTTGATGACGTCCGATGCCATGGCCGCCGTCAGGGTCACGTGACCACCGACCGGAATCAGCAAGATATCAACGTCGCCGATAACCTCGATGGTCGATTGGTCAGGTACATGGCCCAAGTCGCCCAGGTGGGCTACGTTGACCCCGTCCACCTGAAAGGTGTAGATGGTGTTGCGACCGCGCTCTTTACCCTTTTTTCGGTCGTGATAAGAGGGCCAGCCGAAGACGAAAATGCCTTTGATCTCGTACTCGCCTGGGCCGGCAATCACGTAGGGGTCTCCTTTTAACGCGCCGGCGTTGTTGTGGCCGGCATGGTCGTGGCTGATCGTGCAGATGTCAGCCGACACATTTGGGAGCTTATATCCGATAGAAGGCTGAAATGGATCGGTAACAATCGTTCCTTCGCGGCCACGAATTCTAAAACAGCTATGACCGTAGTAGGTAATGTCCATAAAAGCTGTCACCTTTCCAGGTAGCGCACGATGTTCGCCTGCGCTCGTTGGGCTTCCAGCCAGTTCGTAATCATCTGTTGGCGCAGCCCCTCTTTGATGTCGTCTGGGATTGGGCGTGTTTCGCGTTCCAAAACCTCGATGATGTGGAAACCAAAAGGCGTCTGGACTATACCGCTGCGCTCGCCAGGCTCCAGAGAAAATGCTACTTCTTCGAACTCCGGCAAAACGACGCCTCGGGGGAAGAATCCAAGGTCCCCACCGTTGTCTCGCGTGGTCTCATCAATCGAGAACTGCTTTGCCAGTTCCGCGAAGTCGGCACCGTCCTCCAGTTGCTTCAGGATTGACTCGGCTTCCTCCTGAGTCTCGACGAGGATGTGGCGAGCATGCACCTGCTCCGCTTCGTCCGGTATCTCGGCGGTGATCTTGTCCATCACCTTCCGGCTCAGGAGTTGCTGCCGCTGCAGCCGGCGAAACTCCTCCTCTGTCAGATTGTTCGCGGCCAGGGATTGGGCATAAGCTTCCTCTGAGCCCAGATCATCTTTGATCTGCTGGATTGACATTTCGAGTTCCTCATCCGTGACCGTGAGGCCCATCTCCTGGGCCGCCTGTGTGATGATGGCCTGATCGATGAGTTGATCCAAAACCTGGTCGCGAAGCGCCCGCAGCGCAGCCTGCCCCTCTTCAGTGTCTGGGTCTACAAGGCCCTCACTGAGCAGATAGGCTCGTGCATCCGCAAGTTGGCGTTGAAAATCCGCCATGGGGATTGCAATGCCGTTGACTTCTGCAACGACATCGGGCGGTGGTTCAGTCTCGACCGTTGTTTCGCTGTTGCCGGCCACCGGCTCAGACGCGGTTGGCATGCGGGCCGGCTGGTGTTGGGTCACTGGTGTGACCGGTGCCGGTTGTGGCCCAGCCGGCGTTGCCGGGGCCACGGCCGCCGGCGTTGCCGTACTGCCACCACAGCCCATCAGCATGATGGTGAGAAGAGCGATCAAGCCAAATGTAGCAGGGATGCGTCGCATAAATTCCTCCTTGTCAGTACACTTACCCGTCTATTATAATGGGAAACTCGGGCCTGGGCAACCGCGTGTTGTCGGGGTTTGACAAATCACCGGTTTTCTGACTATAATACCCACCGTTTGAACGATAAGCAGGAGCATTCCAAGTTATGGTCAACCAGCGGCCCGGCGCTGGACTCCTCAAGGTCATTCTGGTGGGCCTGCTTGCAGGCCTTATAGGTGGCATGCTGGGAGTCGTAGCCGTGTTGCGGTTTGCTAACACACAGATTGTACAGACTGTTCTGGTCCAACCTGCGACACCAACACCCCGCCCTACAGCGACTCCGACCATGCAGCGTGTACTCCCTTCCCCTACACCAACGGCGCTTCCATCGCCGACAGCGACCCCTGTTCCTGATATTGATGAACTCACTGTCAAGGTGGTGGAGGCTAATCAGCGCTCTGTGGTCACAGTGGTCAACCTGCTGGAAAGCTCTGCTGAGCATGAAGGTGTGGAAACAAAGGCCCTGGGATCGGGGATTGTCCTGGATCGGGAGGGCCATATCGTGACCAATGAGCACGTGGTTCGAGGAGCATCTAGTCTGCGGGTGATCCTGCCCAGCGGCGTGGAGACGGTCGGCAGGAGTATAGGCGTTGATGAACTGACTGACCTGGCAGTTCTCAAGATCGATGGCGATGACTTGAAACCCGCAAAGTTTGGCGACTCATCCGCATTACGACCAGGTCAGCGGGTGATTGCTATTGGCAGTGCGTTGGGTGGCTTTCGTAACACGGTGACGGTGGGTGTGGTCAGTGGTCTGGGCCGGCAAGTCATCCCGGAAGGCAAAGAGTACGCACTTGAGAACCTGATTCAAACGGACGCTGCCATCAATCACGGCAACTCTGGTGGGCCGCTCCTGAATATCCGGGGGGAAGTTATCGGCGTCAATACGATTCTGATTCGCCGTGAACGCGACTCTGAGGAAATCGTCCAGGGTATCAGCTTTGCGATTCCCAGCAACACAGTCCAGGAGATTGTACCCCAACTGATTGCCAATGGCCGGGTCCCGCGGCCCTATCTTGGGGCGGAGACCCATTTGGTGACCCCGGAGGTGAAGGCAACCTATGCGTTGAGTGTCGATCACGGTGCACGCGTAGAAGAGGTCACCGCAGGTTCGCCGGCTGAGGCCGCCGGCCTGCGGCGGGGAGATGTGATTCTCGCAGTCAACGGCGAGATGATCAACGAGGACAACCCGTTCATCAATGTCCTGATGCGCCACCACATTGGAGATAGCATAGAACTGCTCATAAACAGAGTTGGCGAAGAACTCACATTGACAGTCACTTTGACAAGCAACCCTGAGTCCTGACTGGTGCCTTGAGGGTGCCCTACGTCCCTGACTTGATATACGGATCTGACAAATGTGGGTCAGGTCTAAAGTCATCACAGTCGCTACGCGGTCGCAATCGGGGATGGGGCTCGGGGCGGTGGACCAACAACAAGGAGGAGTCAATACATGGCAGGAATCGCGGAAACGCCACGACGTCCGGGCGCACAACGGTTGGCACGCGTCCTATGGTTCGTGGTATTGCCCTTGTTGATCGTTTTCGCGTTGTTATTACCCCCATTTTCGCTCTACGAACGTGTTGCATTTGCCGGCTACGCCAGCCTCGGCTCAGCCGGCGGAACCGTCACCGACGGCAGTGGTGCGGAGCTCACCGTTCCCCCGGGTGCT
>CAYYSH010000023.1:1594-10542 GCA_964474265.1 uncultured Anaerolineales bacterium | reverse complement strand
CCGGCAAGGTCTACGCCATCGAGGTGCGCAGCGATGTCCCGGCCCAGGCCAGATTGCGCCTGCCTTTGGCCTCGGAGGCCGGCTCGGCCAGAACCGTGGACCTGTACGCCTGGGATGGAAGTAAGTGGGCCTGGGTGCCACATCGACTCGAAGGCGCCTCTGTTATCGCTGACTTCAAGGGGCTGCCGCAGAGTGTTGCCATGGTCGAAGTGGGCCCCGTATCGCCGGCGGTGGCTGTTGCCCTGACAGAGGATGCGTCTCTCACAGAGCCAATGGACGCGCTGAGCACCATCACCCCCACCGGCTGGTACGTCCGCGATGACGGGACTATTGGCGGGCACCTTGACCTTCAAAACCCGTCGCAATTGAGCGATCGGCTGTCCGTCATACCTCTCATCACAAACCGCGTTGACGGCATCGTCCGCAGCGACTGGGTTGACAACCTGCTCATCGACGAGGCGGCGTGGCATCGCCATGCCGCCACAGTGGCGACCCAGGTCATCGAGAAGGGCTTCGATGGCGTAGCTGTGGATTATCGCGACGTGGACCCGCAACTACGGGACCTGTTCACGGCTTTCATCCGGCATCTTGGCGATCGGCTGCATGCCGAAAACAGGCAATTGATCGTCGTGTTGGACATGCCTGCCCAGACAGCATCTGGCTGGGACACCGGTGCCTATGACTGGGCGGCGCTTGGCCAGGCGGCTGATCACGTGCGCCTGGTCCTTGCGGCGGAGCCGGCAGCCTACGCCGATGGAGGCGCTGTCGAAAGTCTGCTCGATTATGCTGTGACGCAGGTTGACCGCCGTAAGATCGAGCCAATGCTGAGCCTTGCCAGTCGCGATGTGGCCGGCGATCAAGTGACAACCCTGTCATACCGTGATGCCCTGGCCCGGCTCACCAAGGTTGAAGTGGCAGAGGCCGGCCCGGTGCTGGTAGGTGAGTCTGTGCAGGTCGATTTGCCGGCGCTGAAGGCCTCTGGTGGCATCCAGTTCGACAGCACGACGGGTACCTACTGGTTCACCTACCTCGACGATGCCGGCAAGCCCCACAAAGTCTGGCTTGAAGATGCCAGCAGCCTGGCGCGCAAACTCGACTTCATCAGCCAGTGGAATCTGCGCGGTGTGGCTGTAGACGACATGTCTCCCTCTGAGGTTGACCCGCGCGTGTGGGAGACCCTGATGGACTTCCAGGCGGATGGTGCGGCTGCTGCCGAGGCCGCCAACTTCTCTCTCGTGTTGACCGTAAAGGGCAAGAATGGTACTGAGCGGCTCGTTCAGCCGCTTGGCGGAGCCTCAATTGAGTGGAGAGCTCCTGAGGAACCTGGCGTCTACCAGATTCAGGTTGGATTCTCATCCGACGGTGGCGAGAGTGCCGTGGTGGAACCCCAGGGGGGCGTCGCGGTTGAGGTACAGGTTCCAACGCCAACACCGACGCCGCTGCCGCCGACACCTGTCCCGACGCCGACGCCGGCTGCTGATGCTGTCGTCCAGGTCCAGCGCTTGAATGTCCGCGAGGGACCAAGCACGAACTACAAGATCCTGGATACCATCTCGGCGGGTGATGCGCTGACAGTAACGGGTAAGAACGAGGATGGCACCTGGCTTCAGATTCAAACCGACGAGATCGAGAAAGGGTGGGTCTTTGGCGAACTGGTAACCACCTACATCGATCTGGACGGTGTAGCAGTTGCCGAAGCGCCCCCTGAGCCCACGCCGGCACCTCAGCAAAGTCTGGCCGCCGTCTCTGTTGCCCCGCGCGGGAATGTCGGCTTTGCTTTCGGCATTCAAGCCCACATGTTGGATGCGGACCTGAATCGCATCTTCGATCTAATCAACGGCCTGGGCTTCACCTGGGTGAAGCAACAGGTCGAGTGGACAATCATTGAGCCGGCCAAGGGCCAGTACAACTGGGGGCCGCTGGATGCCATCGTGAACACCGCGAACGCGCGTGGCGTGAACGTCCTCTTCAGCGTCGTGAAAGCGCCGAAGTGGGCACGTCCCGGTAACACGGACTGGAGCGTTGAGGGGCCGCCGGCCAATCCCCAGGATTTCGCGGACTTCATGGCTGCCATGGCGGCACGCTACAAGGGCCGCGTGCGGGCCTACGAGATCTGGAATGAGCAGAACCTGGGCCGGGAGTGGGGCAACGAGCCCATCGATGCTGGTCGGTATGTGCAACTGCTGGCTGCGGCCTACAAGGCGATCAAGGCTCAGGACCCCAGCGCATACGTCATCAGCGGCGCGCCCACGCCGACGGGTGTGAACAACGCTTTCGCGATGGACGATGCGCTCTACCTGGAAAAGATGTACCAGGCCGGCCTCGCCCGGTACTGTGATGGTATCGGCGTGCACCCGAGCGGGTACAACAATCCGCCGGATGCGACAGCCAGTTCGTGGAATGACCCTACAGCGCCGGCTTTCAAGGGGCACCGCAGCTTCTTCTTCCGCGACACACTCTGGACGTACTACGCGATCATGCGCAAGTACGGCGATGGCGGGAAGCGCCTGTGGCCGACGGAGTTTGGCTGGGCGTCCACCGAGGGCCTGGGTGCCGGGCCGGCTGAAGGGTATGGCTACGCCAACGACAACAGCGAGGCCGAACAGGCCCAGTTCCTGGTCCAGGCCATGCAACTGGCTCGCAGTTGGGGCTTTGTGGGGCCAATGTTTGTGTGGAACCTCAACTTCGGTCCGGTGTCGGGGCCGCATGACGAGAAAGCAGCCTTCGGCATCCTGAGACCCGACTGGAGCCCAAGGCCGGCCTACGCCGCCTTGCGAGATATGCCCAAGTAGTTGAGCTGAGGAACAGAGGATGAAGAGAGCAGGGGGATGACTCTCCCCCTGCTCTCTGATTCTGAGCCGAAGCTGCGGCCACCGGACTGCTCTGGCTGGCCTTGCTCGTTGCTCTGGCCGGTCTCCAGACCGGGCCGGTGAACGGTGCTCTTCAGCTCGTATACCCGTGATAAGGAGTCGAAAACTGAGCGCTAAATCCTGGATTGTTGCGATCCTGATGATCCTCCCCGGCCTGTTGCTCGCCGGCTGTGTCCGACCGAGCAATTCGACAACGGTCGTACGTGCCACGGTGCCGAAGCCGACCCTCACATTTGCGCCGAAGCCGACGTTCACGCCCTTTTCACCGACGATGGCAGCCCAGGTGGCGCCGGCCGAACCGACGGACACGGCCACGCCGATGGTGTTGCCCACGGAAACGCCAGTTCCCACCGACACCATCCCGGCGGAGCCAACGGACACGACCACGCCGGCCCCCCCAACCGCGACCCCGTTGCCACCCCTGCCGCCTCAGAAGTCACTGCGAATGAACTCCCCCGAGTACGGCGTGCAGGCATTTCTGTGGTGGCGTCCCGAGATCGCTGAGCGAGACCTGCTCATGATCAAGGACATGGGGTTCACGTGGGTCAAACAGACCTTCGCCTGGCGGGACATTGAGCAACAGAAAGGCCAGTACGACTGGAGCCACACCGATCACATCGTCTACACAGCGAACAAATATGGCGGTCTGGACTTGCTGATTCGGGTCGATGACGCACCAGATTGGGCGGCACCAGGCTGCAAAAACCCGGCTGCCGGCATCATCCAGGGGCCACCTCGCGACCTGCAGGACTTCGCCGACTTCCTGCGGGCCCTGGTTGGGCGCTACAAGGGACGCATTCGCGCCTACGAAATCTGGAACGAGCCCAACCTGCGTCGGGAGTGGTGTGGCCGCACCCCTAGCCCGCCCGAGTACGCGCAGATGCTGAAAGTGGCCTACGCGGCCATCAAGTCAGTGGACCCCAACGCCATGGTGATCAGCGCCGGCCTCACCCCGACCGGCACCGGCCCGCCAGAGGCCCTGCCCGACGACGTATACCTGGATCAGTTATACCAGGCCATGGGTGGTTCCAGCGACGGGTACTTCGATGTCCTGGGTGTCCATGCGCCGGGCTATAAGGCACCGCCGGAGACAAGCCCCGAGGAAGCCGTCAGCAATCCGGCGTATGGAGGACACCGGTTCTTCGTCTTTCGGCGAGTTGAGGACCTGCGGGCCATCATGGAACGCTACGGCGATGGTGACAAACAGGTGGCCGTGCTGGAGTTTGGCTGGACCAGCGACCCGATCCACCAGGCGTACGCCTGGCACCGCGTCACCGAAGAAGAAAAAGCGGATTACATGGTTCGTGCCTACCGGTGGGCGGCGGAGCATTGGGCGCCATGGATCGGCCTGATGAGCGCAATCTACATCGCTGACCCCGACTGGACCGAGCAGGATGAGCAGTACTGGTGGGCCATCACCAACCCGGATGGCACCCCAAGGCCGGCCTACATCGCCCTCAAGCAGATGCCAAAGTAGGGCGGACGGTTTACCGTTTGAGGATAGGCATATACGCGTGTTCGCATGTGGCTTTCGCGAACTCTAGTATGACGTCCACAACCTGCTCGCCGTTGGCCCGGTTTCGCTGATTGCTTTCCACGATAATCTGGCCGGCATACCGGCCGCAATTGGGGATCGTCGAGAGGTCCACGGTCACGGTGACGGAAGAAGGGGTTGTTTCCGACAACCCCTCTATCACCAGCCACTTCGCCTGAGTGCGTGCCTGCCAGGTGAGCCCCCCGGTGTTTGGGTTGATGATCCTTTGGCTCGGTGGGCTGATAACACCGAATTCGTTTACCAGGAAGTGGAGCTCGTGTGGGGTGATCTGGAGTAGATGGGGCGTCGCCTGCAAAGCCATAGCGGCGTTCAGCAGTCCGAAGCCAAAGAACTCATCGTACCCGGGCATGCCCAGATCATCTGCTGTCTCACGCATGAAGTCTCGAACTTGATCTGCTGTGAGAGAGGGGTTCACTGCCCAGATTAATGCGGCGACACCGGCGACGTGGGGCGCTGCGAACTCTGTGCCGCTGGCCGGCGGGTCATAACGACCTTCAGGCAACAGGCTCCGCAGGTTGACGCCTGGAGCGGCAATGTCCACAAACGAGCCGTGGCCGGCCGCTGGCAGCCGCTCTCGATTGCGGTCTGTTGCTGTGACGCCCATCACTGCCGGCAGCGCAGCCGGGTATACCGTTGGGTTGCCGGCCAGACCGTGATCCCCAACTGGGGCGACAAGCAGCACCCCGGCGCTGTCCGCTTCACTGATGGCTTCTTCCAGCGCTGCTCGCTGTGCTGCTGTCAGGTTCCACTCCTCCACATAGAACCCCAGGAGGATGATGCGGGCTCCATTATCAACCGCGTAGCGAATCCCGGCCACGATGTCATCCATCCTGGCCGTTGCCTGCCCCACGTCGTCGCGGGTCAGGACACGGACGGGCATAATCGGGGTGTTCCAGGCAATACCGGAAATTCCGATGCCATTGTTCGTGGCCGCGCCAGCAATGCCGGCCATGAAGGTGCCCCACCCATCCTCATCCTGGGGGCGATTATCGTTTTCGACAAAGTCCCAGCCGTTGATGTCATCCACCTTGCCGTTGTTATCGTCGTCAATGCCGTTATCAGGGATTTCATCGTCGTTGGTCCAGATCTTGGATGAAAGATCCGGGTGGTCTAAATCGACGCCGCTATCAAGCACGGCGATTACCGTCTCAAAAGTGCCCGTTGTGATGTCCCAGGCGGTCGGAGCATTGATGTCAGGCGTGATGGCCTGGCCGGCTGAGTCGGGGTCGTAGAGGTTCCATTGGTCGCCGAAGAGAGGATCATTCGTCTGGGTTGTCAGGTGCGGCCCGGCGGCATCGGCACCCGAGAAGAGGCCGGCGAGCAGCAAGAGAGGGAGAAGGCGGGCCAGCGACGATCGGAGCCAACGGCTGTTTCTCATAGCGTGGGTGTGTGCTCCTTTAATGTGGTCAACGGCATTCATCTGCAACCGTGAAAAACGACGGGGGATATCGACCGTTATGCGTTGCAAGTCTGCGGGTTTCGACGTTTGCCAATTCTCGTTTCCCGTGCTATAATCCATTGCGTGATGGGCGAGTAGCTCAGTTGGTTAGAGCGCACGGTTCACATCCGTGAGGTCAGAGGTTCGAGTCCTCTCTCGCCCACTGGTCTGTTTTGGTTGTCCCCGCGCCATAGCAAGCACGCGGGGATTTGCTTTTTTCCTATGCCTCTAACTCGCCTGCTGTCTCTTGCGCTGACGCCGGAGCAGGAACGCCTGATCTGGCTTGCCGGCTCCATTGCATTGTATGTGGTTGCCACGAACCTGGTCTGGGCTCTGCAGCCGGCCCTTGGGCGCGTCCGCTGGAGCTCTGCGGCCTCCATCCCCGTTGGCATTATCCGATTTGTCTTCTATGTTGGCATTCCGTATGCTGCATTGTTGGGCGGTGTCGTCAATCTGAAATCGCTGGGGCTGGTGGAGGTACCATCGCATGCGTCTCTAAATCAGGGTGTACTTCTGAGTATAAGCGCTGTACTCCTGATGGGGCTCATTGGATGGTACTACCGGCGGGCTGTCATGGCGTTGGGCAAAGGAGTGGTCCCGCCCCTTTTGAGTGTGCAACAGCTACTTGGGCAACCCTGGGGCTGGGTTCTGGTGCTGATTCGCGTGATCTATCAGCAGGTCCATTGGGCCTTCTACCGGGCGCTACCTTTCTTGATTCTTGGTGATCTCTACATCGGCAGTTTCCTTGGCTTGGCTCTGGCGTTGCTCGAAGCATATGCTAGTCCCCAGATCCGGCTTGAGGCAACCGAACCGGGCGGCATCGAGTGGCTGGTGCTGAGCGCCGGCTTCGCCGTGATGTCCGCAGTCCTGTTTGTGGTGACCGAAACATCCTGGCTTGGCGCCGGCGCCCATCTTACTGCTGCTGTAGCCTGGATACTGCTGAGCCAGCTTCGGAAAAGTCTCCGGCCACGCCAATCATAGCCGGCATCAAATAACGAACGACAAAGCGATCAGGATTGCGAAGAGCGCGCCGGCAACTACTGCAATTCGCTTCAAGTCATTGTAGACGTACCAATATTCCTCCCGCAGTTCATCGCCGGACATAGTGGTAGTCGCCTCGCGCTCAGGTGTTGCCGCGACCTGTGTGCGCGGAGGTGCAGATCTTGTAGCGCTTGTCGTAGGCGCTCCCTTCGGGTACATCTGGGGTGCCCGGCGTGAACGCTTCTTACGCGATTTCTTTTTTGCCATACGATTCCTCCAGAAAGTTGTGCATTAACACCCCCCGCGACTCGAGCGGAATGGCATCATTGACTCATGGCAAGGTTATGCAATGCCCCGCTCCGCTGCCTGACTTCAGCGGCATGGCTTAACGTACATGGATTGGGCATTTCCACATCACAATCTCGCAGGTGTTTCACGAGACGTATCGATGACCGCCGGCTCGGTTGCCGGCGACAACTCAGGATGATGCTTATCAAGAGCGAGGGCCACTTCTACCACCGTGCCGTTCTGTAACGTCGCTGAAGGTACCAGCGGGGCGCCTGGTGGGCTCTCTGTGGGTGGCCCGGCGAACTGGCCGTGCTCCACGGCGAGAGTGACCTCCACCACCTCTCCTTCTGTCAGCCTGGCGGAAGGAACCACCGGTCCCGCTTCAGCAAGTGTTTCTGCAACGATTTCTTCTGCGCCAACCTCAACCGGGACTTCTTCAGCAACAGCCTCCGGAACCACCGTTTCATGCTCGATGATCTGGATCCCTCGCTCCGCCAGCGTGTCCAGGAATGGCGCCGGATCGATGATCGCTTCCGGCGCGAACACACCTGGTTCCGTGATCTCGTTACGCGCCAGCATGAGCGCACCGATGGCGGCGGGGATGCCCGTCAGCCGGCCCATGTGATCGGCGGCCATGTAGGTTAGCGTGACCTGCTCGCCGCCCCGGGCGCCGGTGACATCGACGCGCACCGCCGACAGGGCAACACCGCCGGCCCCGAGCACACCTTCAAGTTGGTGGATCAGCCGGCTCACCCGGTCGATGCGGCTCCGTGTACGCGTGAGCCCCAGGCGAACCAACCAGCCGGCCAGGCGGTTGTTCCACTTCGGCGTGAGCGCCCCCTTCAGACTTACCGTCCGGGCAGGAATGGTGCGGGGGATGGTCACCGGCTCCGGGTGTCCAACGTGGACCACCTCGATCTCTCCCAGGGGCTCCGGGAATTCGACACGCTCCGGCTCGCTGAGGGCCGGCACCTGAATCCACTGCCCATCTCGATAAGTTGGCACCTGGCCCGTGACAGCGTAGAGCACATGCTTGACCACCGCCAGGCCTTCCGAGTCCGCGGCACCACCAACCCACGCGATTCGAATTTCGTCTACTTCATCTAACTGATCTGCCCCGTAGCGTGCCAGGATGTTCGACAGCCCGGGTGTCCAACCCAAACCTGTGATGAGAGTGACGCCTGCATTTCGGGCAACTGCATCGAATTCCAACAGCGTCTGGATGGGGCCGTGATCATCACAGATGTCAATGTAATCGACTCCGCTTTCCAGAGCTGCCCATGCCATTCGGGATGCATAGCGGTAGAACGGACCAACGGCACCCACTGCCACGTCGGCGTCACGGAGTGCGAGCAGGAGGGAATCCCGGTTGCCGGCATCCACGAAGGCGGCCTGGGCCCGTTCCCCGAGCCGGCGCGCCAGTTCTCGTGCCTCCGACAGCCGGTAATCAGCGATGGTTACCTGCGCATCGCTGTTTTCAATCAACTCCCGTACAATGTGGCTGCCCATATCGCCGGCGCCACCCAATACGACAATGTTCACGGTCCCCCACTCCGTTGTTCGGCTTTGAATAATGACTTCGTATCTTCCCAATCACCTCGGGTAGGGGCAGGCCTTGCGCCAGCTCAGTAGGGCGACTGCAAGGGTTCCGCCCCTACATGGCTACCAAGAATCAGCAAAAGTTTTCCCTCAGATTATACTGCCCACCCGCTCTCTCGGTCAAACCATCTTGTCGAGTTTTTGGCGTACCCGGCCCCAAATCAGGCTGAATTCTTCCACGCGTAGCAAGGTTGCCATGAATCCGTAGGTTAAAAGC
>CAYYSH010000023.1:0-1584 GCA_964474265.1 uncultured Anaerolineales bacterium | reverse complement strand
TTGCAGCACCAACAACCAAAACCTCGCCGGCCAGCCCTGCCGACGCCGTAGCCGCTGTCAGCCGATCGGCCACCACCCACACCACGCCGCCCATCACCGCCGCCGCCAATCCCGTCTTCGCCAGCGTCTCGGCCAGCCGGCTGCCGCGCACGCCGTCCATGCGGCGATGGAGCAGAGCCAGCATGATCGCAGCGTGGCTGGTGAGCTGGACCGAGTTGGCCACGACCAGCCCCAGGAAACCCATGCCGGCCACGAACGCCAGCGCCGGCCCGACAGCCAGGTAGATCAGCACCGCCGCTACGCCGACCAGGGCCGGCGTCAGCGTGTCCTTGCGGGCGTAGAACGCAAAGATTAACGGCCAGTCGATGGCCGCACCCGGCAGCCCGAAGAGATATAGCCGAAGCGCACGGCTGGTCTGCAGGGTGTCGAAGGGGGTGAACACACCGTGTTCCAGCAACAGGCGGATCACCGGCGTGGCCAGGGCGAAGAGCCCGACCGTGGCAGGAACGATCAACACCAGAATCATACGCAGACCCTGGGCAAGCGTGTGCCGGAACCCGTCCAGATCGCCGGCCACGTACAGTTGCGAGAGGGAAGGCAGAGCCGCCAGTGAAATCGCCACCGACACCAGCCCCAGCGGGGCCTGGATTAAGGTCGTGGCGTAACGCATCCAGGCGATACTCCCTTCCCCGGTCCGCGATGCCAGATTGCGGTCGATCACCGTGCCGATGCTGCTGATCACCAGCCCCAGCACGATGGGCAGATACAACTGACCGATGCGCCGCAATCCGGGATGAGAGAGGTCGATTTGGAACCGCAGATGTGATCGCGGAAGGTCCGGCAACTGGATCGCCAGTTGCACGCCGGCGCCGGCCAGCACGCCCAAGGCCAGGCTGTAGATGCCCACCGGTCGGGCGAGCAGTGCGCCCACTGTGATCACTGTCGCGTTGAAGGCGGCAGCGCCGAAAGCCGGGTAGCGAAACCGCTTCAGCGTGTACAGCAGCCCGGTTGATGCGCCGGACAGCCCGAAGAACAGCAGGGCCGGCACCACGATGCGGATCATGCGGGTTGTGGCGGCCAGCGTGTCTGGGTCGAAGCCGGCCCCCATGGCCAGCGCTACCCACGGCGCGCCGGCCTCAATGGCCAGGACGAACACCGCCATGATGGCGGCCACCAGACTGAAGACGATGCTGGCCAGTCGCCACAGCTCAAGCCGGCGCTCAGGTGCCGCGTAGTCGCTGAACACCGGGACAAGCGCCGAGCTCAGCAGCCCGCCAATCAGCAGATCGTAGATGAGTGTGGGGACCTGCGATGCGACGACGAAGGCGTCTACCAGCGGGCCGGCACCGAACAGGTAGGCGATGACCTGCTCGCGCACCAGGCCCAGCACGCGGCTCGCGATGTTGCCGGCCGAAATGACCGCCGCCGAACGCGCAATACTCGGGCCGGCGTCTACCGGCGCCGCCTCAAGCGAAACAACATCCGCGCTATCCAATCCCCAATCTCCAATATCCAATATCTAATATCCAATACCCAATACCCAATACCCAATACCCAATCTCTAACCCCTAATCTCCGCTATAC
>CAYYSH010000022.1:0-16941 GCA_964474265.1 uncultured Anaerolineales bacterium | reverse complement strand
AAGCTGCTCAGGGCAATTGTGCCTGGTACTCCGTCAACTGCGGAATTGGAGAGCATATCGGTTTGAACGGGCCTCTCTCTGCGTTGGATGGCGAGGCAATTGCCGTTGTGAGCGATAGTAAATTGACATGAAGGGTATGGACGTGCTAGAATGCGTTGGACTGGAAATCCGAACGATCCCCTTCAATTGCGCGATTTCAGCTTACAATGAGAACAGAGCGATCAGCCATTTGCTTTCAACTGCCGGCCAGCGTACCCACCCCCGATTTTGATCCGCCCCGGATGGCGGGAGGGTGGGTATGACACTCATCGGGCGTTTCTGCGAGGGGTTCATCGAGGCCGGCTGGCTGGTAGCAGTCATGCTGGCTGCAGCCTTTTTGAACCCGTTCAGCGACCAGGTCTTCGAGCCCGACAAGGCGGCGTTGTTTCGCATGCTGGTCGTGCTGATGGTAGCGGCCTGGATCGCCTGGGGACTTGATAGCGGTGTGCTTGTTGTCCGCCGAACCCCAGGCGATGTTCAATCTCACCGCACTGTCGCCAGAGTATCTGAGGTGCCCATCGCTGGCGTCGCGTTGCTTCTGCTCCTGGTATATCTTGTCTCCACCATCGCCTCCGTCTCGCCGCGAGTGAGCTGGTGGGGCTCTTATCAGCGAATGCAGGGCACATATACTTTTCTCGCTTACCTGGGGCTGTTTTTCCTGGTATTGTCTGTCCTTCGGCGTGCCGATCAGTTGCACCGGCTGATTACTGTCCTGCTACTCACCTCTTTCCCGGTTGCGCTGTATGCCATCCTCCAGCACTACGGAATGTCTCTGCTCCAGTTCTCGGAAGTCGGGGTCGAAACGCGAGTCATTTCTACGTTGGGGAATGCCATTTTCCTGGCAGCGTATCTTGCAATGGTCGTGCCTCTAACCCTCTGGCGCATCCTCGATGCGGTGGGGGAGTTCAGACGGTCGCCGTATCAGGCACTGAGCGCCGGCCTCGTGTACAGCGGATTGTGTCTACTTCAATTGGGGGCCCTCGTATTCACTCAAAGCCGTGGCCCGCTGCTGGGATTACTGGCTGAGCTCTTCGTGTTCGTGTTACTGATCGCGCTGGTGCGCCGGCGCCGGCGCTGGGCTGTGGCAGGTGTCCTGGTGGCTGCGGTGCCCCTCGCTTTTATCCTCGTCTTGAATGTGCCCAGTCTGCCAACCGAACCCCTACGCCGATTGCCCTACGTGGCACGCTTCGGTGAGCTCGCTGGTGCTGGAGCCCAAACAGTGGAGGCCCGTGCACTTGCCTGGGATACCGTGCTGGAAGCCGTTCGTGCGGAACCGGTCCGCGCTCTGGTGGGTTACGGCCCGGAGACGATGAAGTCGGTGCTCACCCGGTTTATGCCGGCGCAGTTGTGGGTGCTTCAGGGGGGCGGTCAATATGGCACATTTGACCGGGCGCACAACGCCGTTTTCGACGCGCTGTATGCTGGTGGGGTCGCTGGCGCTCTACTGTACCTGCTACTCTACGCCACAGTGTTTTACCAGGCTCTCCGCTGGATGGGCCTCGTCTCGACAGCGCGACAGCGTAGTGCTCTGATCGGCCTGCTGGCAGGTGGTACTGGGCTGGGGTTGATTGTGCCATGGCTCTGGCCAGGTGATCCGGCCCTGGCTGCGATTGGCATGCCGGTGGGCATGCTGGCCGGCTTGGTCCTATTCCTGTTAGGCCGGCTTCTCGCCATGCCAACAGCGGACGAGGCAGCCGATGATTCGCGCTTGCTGTTGCTTTCAGCGTTGTTGGCGGCCATCATTGGCCATTTCGTGGAGGTGCAGACTGGCATCGAAATCGTGGCGACACAATCGTACTTCTGGCTGTATACCGCGCTGCTCGTTTTGCTTGGCACAGGCCGTATCGGCAAGTTGCAGCCCATGCCGGCCCCACAGGTTCAGCGGAAGCCGGGCCGCGGGCGTGGCCGGCGTGGACGACGTCGGAGGGCGGATGCCGGCTTCGGTCTCGAGGCCGAGGGCATGCGATCAGTTGTTGCGATGGCTTTGGTGGCGGCGGTGCTGTTGGGGACGCTCAGCTACGCCTTCGTTCATGGTTTCAATGTACCGGGTGCACGCGGGCCGGCTCAAGCCCTGATCGGCGTCACGTGGTTTTTTGGTGGGCTGGTGGTTGTACTGGAGCGCCCACGTCTGAGCTATACCATCTCTTCACCTGCTGGCGACGCATTGACATATGCCATCACTTCGCTGACATTTGTCTTGCCATTTGCTCTGTACCATCGGGTGAACGCCCAGACGTTGGATCATCTGAATGCTGCGTATCTCAGCTTCCTGGTCTGGCTGTTGCTGGGTGTGGGCGGCATTGCCCTCGCCCTCCAGCAACGCGGGCCGGCACCCTCTGCAGAAACCCAGCCGATGCGGCTGGCTGTTTATGTGGCTGTTGCTGCGTTAGCGTTTGGCGTAGCCTGGGCGGTGGATGTGACACGCATTCGGGCTGACATCTACGAGAAGGTGGGCAAGACGGCCATGCAGGCCGGCCTCTCGGACCAGGCGATTCCGAATCTACAACGAGCGGTCACGCTACAGCCCAAACAAGATCAATACTACGTGTATCTTGGGGGGGCGTATGTGGAGCAGGCACAACTTGCGTCAGACCAGGCGACAAAAGACCGATGGGCCGAGCAGGCGCGTCGTGTGTTTGAGCAAGGATGGTTATTGGCACCGCGCGATAGCGATCACCCACGGCAGTTGGGGGTGATGTATAGCGCCTGGGCCGGCTGGTCGCAGGATCCGGATATGCGCCGGCAGCGATTGGAGCAATCGCTCAAGCATTACCTGGCGGCGGTCGATCTCAACCCGGAAAATCCCGATCTGCGCCTGGACCTGGCCGGCGCGTACTTTGTGCTGGGGCTGTACGATCAGGCGCTTGCTCAGTACCAGCATGCGGTGGAGATAGGGTCGCCGGGGCATCTGGCGCGTGCATACGCCGGGCTGGGGGATATCCATCTGCTGCGTGGGCAGTTGGAGGAGGCAGCACACGCGTATCGGCTGGCGATGGAGGCCGGCCATGATCGGCGCATGGTCCTTGAGTCCCGAATGCGTGCGGCCACTGACCACCCTGACGAGATTCGAGTGCGCGAGAGCCTGGCGTTGGTGTATGCAGCGATGAAGCGCAAGAGCGATGCTCTCAAGGAATTGAGCGCGGCATTAGAGCTGGCATCTAATGCGGCAGAGCGGGCTGAGGTGGAAAAACTGATTGCCATAGTAAAACAGTAGCGGAGGGAGAGGGATTCGAACCCCCGGTGACGTTAAACGCCACAGCGGTTTTCAAGACCGCCGCCTTAAACCACTCGGCCATCCCTCCGCTCATTCGTGTGTAATTATAGCGTACAAGCTGCTCCCTGGTCAATTACAGAGCGCGAGCGTGTGAGCGTGACGATGTGAGCTTAAGCGTGTGGCCAGGAAGCAGCTACCTGGTCACAGGCTGCCGCTGCTCTCTTCGTTCACATGCCGGCTGTGCCATCCGCGGGGATAACCTCAACGCCGCCCATGTATGGGCGCAACACCTCCGGCACGACCACGCTACCGTCGGCCTGCTGGTAGTTTTCCAGGATGGCGATCACTGTGCGCGGCAGTGCCAGCCCCGAGCCATTCAGCGTGTGCACGTATTCGGGTTTCGCGCCTGGCTCTGGCCGATACCGGATATTCGTGCGCCGGGCCTGGAAAGCCTCGCAGTTACTGCATGAGCTGACCTCCAGCCATTCGCCGCAGCCAGGTGCCCACATCTCGATGTCGTATTTCTTAGCCGCCGTGAACCCCAAGTCGCCGGTCACCATCTGCACCACACGATGTGGGATGCCCAGGGCTCGTGCCACATCTTCGGCGTTATCCACCAGCTTCTCGAGCTCGTCATACGAAGTCTCAGGCGTGGTGAACTTGTACATCTCCACCTTGTCGAACTGGTGACCGCGCTTGATGCCGCGCACATCTCGCCCGGCCGAGAACTTCTCGCGCCGAAAGCATGGGCTGTAAGCGACGTAGTTGAGCGGCAACTGGTCGGCTTCCAGGATTTCGTCCCGGTGCAGATTGGTGAGCGGGATTTCAGCCGTGCCGATGAGCCACAGGTCATCCTCGACGTCGCGATAGATGTTGTCGATGAACTTGGGGAGCTGGCCGGCGCCCCACATGCACTGCTCTTTCACCAGCACGGGCGGGTAGATCTCGGTGTAGCCATGCTTTTCGACGTGAAAATCCACCATCCAACTGATGAGAGCCCGCTCCAGCCGGGCACCCATCCCTCGCAGCACGTAGAATCGGCTACCCGACAGCTTAACCCCGCGCTCAAAGTCGATGATGCCCAGCATAGGACCCAGGTCCCAATGGGGCAGGGGCTCAAAGCCGAAGTCATCGGCAGTTTTCGGCTCGCCTTCCTGTCGAATGACCACGTTCTCGCTTTCGTCGGCGCCAACGGGCACACTCTCATGCGGCAGGTTGGGCACCAGCATCATGGCATCGTTTAGCCGAGCCTCAACATCGCGCAACTGTTCTTCTAGCGTGCCGATTCGCTCATTCACCTGACGCATCTCTTGAATGAGTGGCTCCCGCTGTGCGGGCTCCTTCATCGCGCCAATCTGCTTCGATGTCACGTTCCGCTGATGGCGCAGTGCTTCCAGCTCTTGGAGTACCTCGCGCCTCTGTTCATCGAGTGTAAGAATCTCGTCGATGGGTGCGTCTGTGTGAAGTTTCTTAAGTGCTTCTTTAACTTGATCAGGATGTTCGCGGATGTACTTGAGATCTAACATGTTGTAACACCTCCAACTTCTGAAAATCAAAACGCCTCTCATCCGCAGGACGAGAGGCGCTCGTGGTGCCACCTGACTTCGTCGTGATCTTGCGATGCACGACCTCGATGGGTCAATGACCCTGGCCCGGTAACGGGAGCCAGCCGGCCATGCCTACTTGCAGGCCACGTAGGGTGGAAAACCCCGCTTTCAGCACGCGACTCGGGAGTGGATTTCCGCCGCATCGATGACCCGTTCTCAGCTCCCGGGCTCTCTGTGCATCGAGAGGCGACGTACTTGGCTCCGTCATCGTCTTTCGTGTTTGGTGATCACTATTATACCACTGCTTTAAGGTTATCGTCAAATGGACCTCAACACAGCTTCTTTATCAGGTGCTCTTGGATGAAGAGGAACTGTTTCATCAGGTGAAGGGGAGGTGATACTCCCCATCTGCCGGCAGCGCTTCCAGTTCCAGCCCGTCCTTCATCAGGCTGGCATGCAGTCCCAGCCCCTGGACGCCATTTGTGCCCATCACACTGAGGGGTACAACGACCTCGACTGCGTGTGCATCAATGGCTGCCGGCAGTGTCCCCAGGTGCTCCCTATCGCTGGTTGTCCGGTATAGCTCGGCGGCCTGGGCGTTGGGTGGAACCACCAACTCCCATGTCTCACCATCACGAGCTAGGGCTATGCGGACTGTGTGGCTGTCCAGGCCGGCGGTCAATTCAATCTGCAGCAAGAGTTCGGTATCTGTGTGCGCATACGTCAGCTGTCTGAACCTGGCCGTCGCCCGTTGCATTGTGCCGGACGGTGTAGTTGGAGCCAGTGTGCCCATTCCCCGCCAGTGTGCGCTCTTGAGTATTGCCGAGAAGGGGAGGGCAACTGGTTGTGCTTGATCGGGGATCGGTTGTGCCAGCTCGTTCGGGATGGGGGCCTCCGTCAGGCGGTAGACGGCTGCCAGGTAGGCACGGAACAGGCTATCAAACAGCGCGTCCTGGTCAGACGAATTGCGACTGGAGTACCACCAGAACCAGTCGCTACCTTCAGCCACGTACAGGGCGCGCCATGCCTGACGCAGGTTGTCGTCCTTCGTTGGGCTGTTGTCCTCAACCCGGCTAAGATGCCGGCGCGCCCGAGCCAGCGCCTCCCACGCTCGATTTTGGGCCGGCTCACCGATCCAGGTCTCGAAATTGCCCCCGATCCACGAGCCGGCAGATAGCCGTTCAATCCTCATGCGCGGTGGATGTGCCTCCAGGTACTCGCTCACCGTGACGGCGCGGAGGTCATGGGCCTCAGTCAGCCGGCGGTACAGGCTTCGCAGAAACACGTCGCCGTTGCTTTCGTAGTACTCCCAGCAGTTTTCGCCGTCCAGAATGATCGGGACCAGGTACGGGCGATCCAGGTCACCCAGTTGATGTCGGATCCATCGGAGTCGGTAAACCAGATCCTCGGCCGCGGTGTGCCCATCGACCCCCTGGTAGATAAAGCCGATGCGGTCCGAGAGCAGGTGATCCCGGAACAGGATGGCGAGGGGGGTGTCGCGGTTATCCACCCGCAACGCGTAGGGCTGGTAGAGCAGTTCCGGATTTAGAACGTGTCCCTCACCACTGCGCCGAATCCGGACGCCGACGGACCGGGCCAGAATGTCTTCGTCAGACGCGATCCAGCGGATCTCGTCCGGGAGGGTGCTCAGCATGGCCTGGCTGACGCTGCCTTCGGAAGGCCACATCCCGCGCGGGGGCCTCTCGAAATGCTCGCGGTAGAACCTGGTGGCGTCTTCCACCTGCCGGCGTGCATCCTCGGGGTAGCGGAAGGCCGGCGTAGGCAATGTCAGGCCCGGGTTGGCCTCCAGCACTGCGCCGGAATCGACTAGCAGGGGCAGGATTGGGTGGTGGTACGGTGATACCGTAATCTCGATTTGCCCGCGTTGTTGTAATTCGCGGTACAGTGGCAATATCTGCCCCATGATCTCGCAGCTCACCTCAGTGATGGTGCGCATGTCGTCCAGGGTGAAGTTCCAGCCTTTGTGCACCAATCGGTGGAGCGCTTCGTGGCGCTCCAGCCAGTTGGGGTCCACCCACGCCAGGTTGAACCAGACGGCCAGATCGCGGAAATCCTGGTCGCTGAAGGCGTGGATGTCTTGGTCTGTGGCCTGGCGGCGCTCAAGTAACTCGGCGTAGCGGGGGTACTGGCGGACGATAGCGTGGTTGATGCTGAAGAAGTGTTTCAGCATGAATGCCTTCTCAGCCGGCGTCCACCCCTCTCGCATGCTCAGGTCCAACCAGCGGTCCCGAGCGTGGCCGGCGGCGTAGGCCATCAGTTGCTCCAGCAAGGAAGGCGCGAAGTTGAAAGTGGCATGCACGTTCGGGTACTCTGCCAGCACCTCAGCCATATGCAGGTAGTCTTTTGTGGCATGAAGTCTCGTCCAGGGAAGTGCAAACTCGCCAGTTTGCGGGTCCTGATAGACGGGCTGGTGCATGTGCCAGATGAAAGCGACGTACAACGGATGGGCCATCACTTCTCCTGTTGTTATCTTCAGTGGGACGGCCGGCCCGTGAAGCGCGAAAGACGATGGCTGGTGACCTGTCCGCGGCTGTAGCTCTTCACGTTTTGCGCTTCACGCCGTCTGTTCTCAGAATGCCAGTCCGACGAAGAGTAATAAACGCAGGGCAAGGCAATGCCCGGCTCTGTGCTTCTACCGTGTTCTCAGTTGTGGGAAGAGGATCACTTCTCGAATGGACGCCTGGTCGGTGAGCAACATCACCAGCCGATCTACCCCGATGCCGAGGCCACCAGTGGGCGGCATGCCATACATCATGGCGGTCAGGAAATCCTCGTCCAGCGGGTGGGCTTCCTCATCGCCGGCAGCAAACTGCTCACGCATGGCCTCAAACCGGGCGCGCTGGTCCAGCGGATCGTTCAATTCCGTGAAGGCGTTCCCCAACTCAAGGCCGCCGGCAAATGCCTCAAATCGCTCCACCAGGTGAGGCGCATCGGGCTTGCGCTTGGCAAGTGGGCTGAGCTCCACCGGATAATCGATGATAAACGTCGGCTGGATCAATGTCGGCTCCACGTACTCGCTGAACAGCTCATCAACCAGCTTGGCCCAGGTGGGCTGGGCATCTACCGCCAGTTTGCGGTCCTTGATAGCGGCTTGGAGCTCGTCGAGAGAGGGATGTGCCTCGATGTCGATCCCGGTGATTTCCCTGATGGCGTCCCGCATGGTCACTCGGCCCCAAGGAGGTGTGAGCACTACTTTGTTACCCTGGTACGTGATTTCCTCTGAGCCGAGAGCCTCGCGGGCGATGAACGCGATCATGTTCTCGACCAGCCGCATCACGTCGTTGTAGTCGGCGTAGGCCCAGTAACACTCCATCATGGTGAACTCGGGATTGTGCTTGGTGGACAGGCCCTCGTTTCGGAAGTCTTTGCAGATTTCGTAGACTTTGTCGATCCCGCCAATGATGAGGCGCTTTAGATAGAGTTCATCGGAGATGCGAAGGTAGAATTCCTGGTCCAGGGCATTGTAGTATGTCTTGAACGGACGCGCTGCCGCGCCACCGTAGAGGGGTTGCAGGGCCGGCGTCTCGACTTCCATGAAACTCTGGCTGTCCAGGTATTGACGCATGGCGGTGATGATGCGGCTTCGCGCCTGGAAGATGCGACGCGTCTCCTCGTTGGTGATCAGGTCCAGGTATCGCTGGCGATAGCGCAACTCTGTGTCGCGGAGGCCGTGCCACTTCTCCGGCAGAGGGTGCAGGCTCTTCGCCGCAAGCTGATACTCGTGGACTTCCAGAGTAATCTCGCCGGTTCGGGTCCGAAATAGCCGGCCCGTTACCGAAATGAAGTCCCCCAGGTCGAAGAATTCCTTGAAGAACTGATATGCTTCTTCGCCCAGCGTGTCCTGCCTCAGGAAGATTTGAATCCTTCCCGAACCATCCTGGATGTGGGCGAAGCTGGCGCGCCCCATGATTCGCAAGCTAACGAGCCGGCCGGCCAGGCTTAGCGAGGCCGGTAAACGCTCAAGGGCCTCCTCCGCCTCCGCGGTCTCGTACAGTGCCACCGCCTCGGCCGCAGTGTGAGTCCGCGTTATCCGGGGGGGGTACGGGTCAATGCCTAACTGCCGCAGGCGTTCCAACTTCTCCAGGCGAACTCGCTGCAACTTTGTGAACTCTTCGGTGGTGAGAATTTCCTGATCCATGCGTGTATTGATAGAGGTGGGCCGGCAGTGGACCGATGGGCCGGCGGGCCTTTCGTTGCCCGGCGCTATGAACAGCCCATTCGCTCAGCCAGGCCACATCCGGCGTTACCTGGCCGGCTACTCGATCTTGCGAATCTCGAAAGTCAACACGCCACCCGGCGTCTTGACGCTCACGTGATCTCCAACATGGTGCCCCAGCAACGCCTTACCGATTGGTGACTCGTTGGAAATCAGGCCCTGGCCGGGATCGGCTTCTGCTGAGCCAACAATCCTGAAGGTCTCCTCTTCGTCATACCCTTCTTCGACGACTGTAACGCGTGAGCCGATGGTGACCACGCCGGCTGGCTCCTCCGCGTCGTCGATAATGACCGCATTACTGAGAATACGCCGGATATCCTGGATTCGACCTTCGAGGAAAGCTTGCTGGTTTTTCGCCTCGTCGTAAGCAGCATTTTCAGAAATGTCGCCTTCTTCCTTGGCCGAGGCGATCAATTCCGCAATGTCCCTCCGCTTTACCGTCTCCAGGTATTTGAGTTCCTCTTCGAGTTTTGCACGGCCTTCTGGGGTCAAATAGATTTGCTTATTCGGTGCCATAGTGGCTTCAGAGCTCCATGATCGACGAATCCGACAGGCACTAAAACGGCGCGCCGCGACGATTATGTCGCGGCACGCTCGACCAACCGCACTGATTATACATGAGATGCCTCGATTTGGCAAACATCGTTTCTTTTTTGGTTGCCATTTTCTTGTGAAACCTGGTATAATGAGGTGATTGAGAGAAGCACCGCTGCAATGTAGCCATACTGATCTGTCAAAGTCGATATCAACAATGTTTGGAGTTGTAATAGTATGAACGAGGTGCAACAAATCGCCCGGCGAGTCATTGAAAATGTTGAACGCGTTATGGTCGGCAAGCACCGGGAAGTTGAGTTGGTCCTGATCGCCATGCTCTGCCGCGGACATGTGTTAATCGAGGATGTGCCGGGCGTCGGCAAGACGACATTGGCGAAAGCAATTGCGCGATCACTGGGCTTACGATTCAGACGCATCCAGTGTACGCCTGACATGTTACCCAGCGACATCACTGGCGTGTCGATTTACAATCAGAAAACGGGCGAATTTGAGTTTCGCCCCGGACCGGTTTTGGCTCAGATTGTGTTGACAGATGAAATTAACCGGGCCACGCCCAAGACGCAATCAGCCTTGCTAGAGGCGATGGAGGAGCGTCAGGTGACCGTTGATGGCGTGACCCATCCTATGGAACGCCCCTTCCTGGTGCTGGCAACGCAGAATCCCATCGAATATGAGGGGACTTTCCCGTTGCCGGAAGCCCAACTCGATCGCTTCATTTTGCGGATCCGGCTGGGATACCCTGATCCAGAGCAGGAGATCACCATGTTGGATGCACAGCGGGTTGTCCACCCGCTTGAGGAAATTGGGCAGGTTGTGGATGCGCCGACATTTCTGCGGGCGCAGGAACTGGTAAAAGAAGTTTACCTGAATGACCTAGTGAAGCAATACATTGTGGATATTGTGGCCGCGACTCGGGAGCACGAGGATCTGTATCTGGGTGCAAGCCCGCGGGGCTCCCTCGCTCTCTACAAGACGGCTCAGGCCCGCGCAGCTTTGCAAGGCCGGGATTACGTCATTCCCGATGACGTGAAATACATGGCTGAGCCGACCCTTGCTCACCGGATTATTGTTAGCCCTTCAGCACGCATTAAGAATGTGGACCCCCGGGATGTCATTGCGGATGTGCTTGGGACGGTGCCGGTTCCGGGTGCCCAAGTCACGGCCGCAAGATAGCGGATACGATGTTAAAGATCAGACTTCAGCGTGGGCGCACGGCGTTGGTGCTGTGGCTGGTGATCATTATCGGGGCGCTGGCAACTGGCCGGCAGCTCCTGTTCCGCCTGTTGTACCTGATGACCGCGATTCTCGTGCTGTCCTTCGTGTGGGCATTCGTCAATGTGTACTGGGTTCGGCTTGTGCGCCAGACCCGCTCACGTCGCACGCAAGTGGGCCGGCTGGCTGAAGAGCGCTTCGTCGTCCGGAACACGGGTTTCCTGCCCAAGCTATGGCTTGAAGTGCGCGATGCGTCCACCTTGCCGGGACATCGCGTCAGTCGGGTTGTCAACAGTGTGGGGCCTCGTTCCTATCGAAGCTGGCTCGTTCGGACGCGGTGTCTGGAGCGCGGGGTCTTTCGGCTGGGGCCGCTCAGCCTGGCCAGCGGCGATCCTCTCGGCCTTTTTCGTGTGGAACGCCACCTGCCGGCCACGTCCACTATCCTTGTCTACCCGGCAACGGTGGAGTTACATGGCTTTGAGCCACCCGTGGGCACACTGCCAGGCGGCGACGCCGTACGACGCCGTGCGCAGTACATCACGACTAACGTGGCCGGCATCCGGGACTACGCCCCTGGCGATAGCTTCAACCGAATCCACTGGCCCTCGACAGCTCGCATGCGTCGTGTCATGGTGAAGGAGTTCGAGCTGGACCCGCTGGCCGATCTGTGGGTGATCCTGGACATGGAAGGTGCTATTCAGGTCGGTGAGGTTGATGTGAGAGGGGCATCGGCCTTTGAGGCGCTGTGGCAGAGAGAACATGACTTCAAACTCGCCCCGACCACGGAGGAGTACGGGGTGACGGTCGCGGCCTCACTGTGTAAGCATTTTCTCGCGCTGAACAGAACTGTTGGGCTCATTACGTATGGCATGGAGGGCCGGCGGCTGATCCAGGCCGATCGGGGTGAGCGACAATTGAATAAAGTGCTGGAACAGTTGGCCATTGTTCGTGCGGGTGGTCGGGTGTCACTTGAGCAACTACTGGCGGCCGAAGAGCGGGTATTTGGCCGCAACACCACAGTCATCGTGATCACCCCGTCAACGTCAGAGGCGTGGGTAACGCCACTGCGTGATCTGGGCCGGCGCGGCGTGCGCACGATGGCTGTTGTCCTGGATGCCAGCACCTTCGGTCCTGCCCCTCCATCTCTGGGTGTCGTAAGCACCCTGATCGCCAATGGCATTCCATGTTATACAGTGAAATGTGGCGAGCCGCTGGAGCAGGCACTCAGCCGGCGTGGAAAGCGATAACCAATCATGAGAAACCGCTTGTAGAACAGCCTGGAAAGGCTGCCCCCAAGCAGGTAGGAAAGCCCTTCCCGCGCCGCCTTTCTATCAGATCCCGATAATCGTAGGGAAATCGGCTGCAATTGGGGTTGACAAATCTGCTGGAAATACATATAATATCTATCAAAGTTTCTTCTACATGCGCTTGCTCCTCGACGCACAGTTCCCATAAAACCTCTATCTGTCAACCGTTTGGATCTGCGACTTCGCTGGGTTCCCTGCTTATTGCTGGACGGGTCTTAGTTGAAAACGGTAGCCTCTGGCTGCGCGGCGGTGTGCTTGCGCATGGATTTTGGTTGGCTCAAGGAGAGTTAGTTGAGTATGATGCTTGATATGGACATTGCTGATCTGGAGTCAAAGACACTTGACCAGCTTCAAGAGCTGGCCCGAGATATGGGTGTCTCTGGCTACAGCCGGCTTAAGAAAACTGATTTGATTCTGCGTCTGCTTCGCCACAAGGCTGAAGAACAAGGCTATATCTTTGGCGGGGGCGTGCTGGAGATTATCCAGGATGGGATTGGGTTCCTGCGCTCAGATCATCTGTTGCCAGGACCCGATGACGTCTACGTGTCCCAGTCACAGATCCGCCGTTTCGGGCTGCGGACAGGGGACATGGTGATCGGTCAGGTGCGACCGCCCAAGGAGACCGAGAAGTACTATGGATTACTCCGGGTTGAGGCAGTGAACGGCCTGGACCCGGAACAGGCTAAGCGACGGCCGCACTTCGAGAACCTCACGCCCATCTTTCCCAATGAACTCCTGAATCTTGAAACAACCCCCGACATCCTGGCAACACGTCTGATTAATCTGTTGGCTCCCATTGGACGTGGGCAGCGGGGGCTTATTGTGTCGCCGCCCAAGGCCGGCAAAACCACGATCCTGAAACAAATAGCCAACGGCATCACGGCGAATTACGACGACGTGCACATGATGGTTGTTCTGATCGGCGAGCGGCCTGAGGAAGTCACAGACATGGACCGCTCCGTAGAAGCCGAGGTGTACAGTGCAACCTTCGACGCGCCCGTTCAGGATCACGTTCGAGTCGCCGAGATGAGCCTGGCCCGAGCGAAGCGCCTGGTTGAGGGTGGACGAGACGTCGTGATTTTGGCTGATTCTATCACGCGGTTGGCCCGAGCATACAACTTGACAGTTCCGCCAAGTGGTCGTACACTATCAGGTGGTCTGGATCCGGCGGCCTTGTATCCGCCGAAGCACTTCTTCGGCGCGGCTCGTAACGTAGAGGAAGGTGGCAGCCTGACGATTATCGCAACCTGCCTGATCGATACCGGTAGCCGCATGGACGACGTCATCTATGAAGAGTTCAAGGGGACCGGCAACATGGAGTTACATCTGAGCCGGCGCCTCCAGGAGCGGCGGATCTTCCCGGCCATCGACATCGAGCGCTCCAGCACTCGCCGTGAAGAACTGCTTCTGGATCCGGACACACTACAAAAAGTCTGGCTGCTGCGGCGGATGATTGATGCTATCGGTGGTGGGGTCGAAGCGACGGAAGCTGTCATCCAGCGCCTGGCGCGGACCAAGTCCAACAAGGAGTTCCTGGATACGCTCCACCACGACGTCCTGTAGCCGTTAAGCTGAGTCGTGACGATTTGGTGAGTGTGATCTAAACCTGCCCATTTGAGGAGAAACGCTCGGAGTCCGCAGCCCGTAGCGGGGCTGCTCGACCCGGTGGTCTGGTTGAGAACCAGGCCCGGCTGTGGACCGGTATTACGCTCTTTAAAAGAGAAACTTGCGTTCCTGCGAAGTCGCGTGGCTGGTACCCCTCGGTCCTGGCCAGCCACGGTTCAAAAAGTCGGCCACGCGGGGGCTCTAGGCCGGCGTCATTGTAACAGCGAGGAGGACTTTTTGAACACTGACGTCGAGGGGGGAAGATCCAAGCCCGCAGCACTCCTTACGCGGGGTGACAATTGCGCTGAGGAGTTGGCTGAAACAACGGGCGTAGAGACGGTAGAGGTCAATCCGCCACTTGATGGGCAAGCTGGCCGGCGGAACGGCACAACAGCCGTCAGTGTGACAACACCCAGCTTGCCGATGATACAATCGCATAGACCTGGTGTGCTTTCTGCACATTGGGTCACGCACGCCACTATCCTGGTGCTGCTTGGGGCGGCATTGATTCTTGGCCGGCTACCATGGTTGCGGTCGTCGGCAGGTTCTGCTTTGCCAGCCCACACGTTCACACAGCGTGTACTGCTACTTGCCTCCCCAAACAGGCTCGCCTACACCGGGACCGGGCGTGGCTTCCTGCGGCGTCGGATCCCGCCGGTGACAGCCGATACTCCCGACATCCCTGACACCGCCCAAGAGTCAGTCCTGCTCGGGCGTGGTGGCTCCAGGTTTGTCGATGCCGGCTTCATCACCCGGGGCATCGATCCTGAAGGGTCGCTGCGACCGGTCGAGCGCACAGAGGTGATCACCTATTCGGTGCGGCACGGCGACACACTGTGGGACATCGCTGCAAAATTCAACATAACCCAGGATACCCTGTGGGCGAACAATGATCTGCCCAGCCCGGACATGTTGTCCGTGGGTGATGTGCTCACCATTCCACCCATTGATGGGTTGATCTACACTGTGCGCCGCGGCGATACCCTGGCCGGCCTGGCTCAACGCTACCGGACCACGGTGGAAGCCATTGTCAACTACGCGCCGAATGGCCTCAGCGAGGGACAACAGCCAGTTGTCGGTCAGAAAATCATGATCCCGGGTGGGGTCAAGCCCATCCCAGCGCGCCGGACGGTCAGTCTGACCCGCGCACCGCCGGGTGCGTTGAAGGGTGGTGGCTCGTTTGTGATGCCGGTGAGCGGTATTCTGACCCAGGGCTTCCGGCCCGGGCATCCGGCCATCGACATCGCTGCTCCGAAGGGTGCACCGGTGTATGCAGCCGATGCCGGCTATGTCTCCTTTGCCGGCTGGCATCCACTAGGCTATGGCTATGCCGTGGAAATCAACCATGGTAATGGATTCCGTACCCTGTATGCTCACCTCAGTTGGTACGAACCCGATGTGGGGGAGTCTGTCAAACGGGGTCAACTGATCGGCGGCGTGGGGAGTACCTACGGCTCGGGTGGCTGGTCAACCGGTCCGCACCTGCACTTCGAGATCATCCAGAACGGCGCCAAGCGCAATCCGTGCCTGTTCGTGGCTTGTCCGTAGAATTCGCCCCATTGCAGCCTCTGCCGGCTTGTGTCCTCACAAGCCGGCGTTTGTGCATGCTTTCCCATCGTCACGTTGACATGAGAGCAGGGTGTTGCCGGCAGAGGCTGCACACAGCCAGTGAAAAAGGGGCGGTAGATTAAAGTATGCTCGAAATCGTTGCCGTGCCAACGAAATCCGTGGAGGACTATCGCCCCATCGTTGGCGATGAGGTGATTGAGCAAATCCAGGCGCTGGCGGAGCCCCTTAGTGGCGCCAGGGTCGTCCACGTAAATGCCACCGCCTTCGGAGGTGGCGTGGCCGAGATCCTCCAGACGCTGGTCCCGCTGATGCGTGACGTAGGCCTCGATGCTCAGTGGCAGGTAATTCAAGGAGCAGATGAGTTCTTTAACGTCACCAAGGCGATGCACAACGGGCTCCAAGGCATGGATCTACCCTTCACTGATGAGATGCAGGGCATCTGGCAGCGCTACAACGAGCTGAACGCCCGGCAGTTCGAGGGTGATTACGATTTTGTCGTGGTGCATGACCCGCAGCCGGCCGGCCTCCTCCACTACGCATCCGAAAAACAGGCCAGGCACTGGATCTGGCGTTGCCACATCGATACCTCGCACCCCAATCCGAGCTACTGGAAATTCCTGGCTCCGTACATCAATGAATACCCGGCCGCCATCTTCACGATGGAACAGTACGTCGGCCCCGGCGTGGAGTTCCAGCACCTGGCCATTGTACCTCCCACTATCGATCCGCTATCCCCCAAGAACACGCCAATGGACCCCACAATGGCTGATGCAGTCGTCGCCGGCTACGGCTTCGATCCGGGCCGGCCACTGCTGGTGCAGGTGAGCCGGTTCGATCCGTGGAAGGACCCGTTGGGTGTCATCGATGCCTATCGCATTGTGAAGCAGCAGGTGCCGGATGTGCAACTGGCCCTCGTTGGCTCTATGGCGTCCGACGACCCTGAGGGATGGGATTACTACGACCGAACCGTGCGCCACGCCGGCGAAGACTTCGACATTCGCATTCTGCATAACTTCCACGGCGTGGGCAACCGCGAGGTGAACGCCTTCCAGACCGCTGCTGACGTTGTCATCCAGAAGTCTACACGCGAGGGCTTTGGCCTGGTTGTGACAGAGGCGTTGTGGAAGGGGAAGCCGGTGGTCGGCGGCAACGTGGGCGGAATTCCGCTGCAGGTTATCGATGGTGAAACCGGCTTCCTGGTTGAAGATGTCGAGAGTTGTGCAGAAAAAGCCCTGTACCTGTTACAGAATCCGGAAGAGGCCGGCAGGATGGGCGCGGCAGCACGAGAGCACGTCCGCCGGCATTTCCTGACCACACGCCATCTGGCTGACTACCTGGACCTCTTCAACCGCTTGATGTAACCCCCCCGAGCAATTGTCAGGTCCCTCCTGATCCATCGCGATAGTGACTGAGGGCTTTAACAAACCTTAAAATTCTCACCAAACCCTTGACAGGGCCGGCCATCGTTTGATATAATGGAAGCGCTTCCATTTGGAAGCGCTTCCACCACGAGCAACCCGGACGATTGAACTGATTCGAGGTCGATCTTGTCCCCCACGATATACGACGTGGCCGAGCGTGCGGGTGTCGGCATCGGGACTGTTTCCCGCGTGCTCAACAATAGCCCCAATGTGCGACCTCAGACGCGCGAACGGG